>NZ_JAZBQR010000009.1:0-46551 GCF_036348395.1 Pseudomonas sp. AL 58 | reverse complement strand
GCGGTAGTTCAGTCGGTTAGAATACCGGCCTGTCACGCCGGGGGTCGCGGGTTCGAGTCCCGTCCGCTGCGCCATATCCGCTTCGAGGCCCTTGAACTCCTCGAAGCAACAGAGAAAGCGACCTTAGGGTCGCTTTTTTTGTTTGGGTCGCTGCTTCAATCTCGAAAGGCGTCTCCGGGCAATTTACCGCCCGATCTTGCCTCGACACTTCAGTGATGCGCCGATGTGTAGCACAATAGGCGCCGAACGTTCTCCCCAGGATTTGCAATGTCAAAGTCAACCGTCTTTGGTGCGCTCGGGCTGGCCCTAGTGCTGGCGGGTGTTTCCGGCTGCTCCTCGAAAAAAGCCGCCATTTACGAACACGAGAATTTCGACGATTCGGGCACCTTCTCGCGCAGCTTTCCGGTGAGCGAGGCCGGTTCGTGCGAAGCTGCGCGGCGTGCCTTGCTCAGTCAGGGCTACATCATCACTACCAGTAGTGCTGGTCAGGTCACGGGTAACAAGAGTTTCCAGCAGACTGGCGACACTCATATGCAGATCAGCTTCAACGTGGTCTGTGCGGCTGACAACAGCAGCGCCAAGCGCTCAACCATGTTCGCCAACGCCCTGCAAGACCGTTATGCGCTGAAAAAATCCAATACCTCGGCCAGTCTTGGTGTCGGTGTGCTGGGTTCGGTGTCGATGCCGATTGGCTCTACCGACGACTCGATGGTCAAGGTGGCCAGCGAGACCGTAACCTCGGCCAAGTTCTATGAGCGCTACTTCGCGCTGGTTGAGAGCTTCTTGCCCAAAGAACAGAAGAAGCCACAGAAGAAGGCGACTGAGCCAGAGAAGGCGCCAGAGCACGCACCAGAGCCGGCGCCTGCGGCTGCTCCAGCCGTTGAACTGGGGGTGCCGGAAAGCAACCCGGCGTCGGCCCCGACTCAGGCCCCGACTCCGCCAGCTGCAGCCAGCGTGCCTGAGCCTGCTCCCTTGGCGCCTGCACCCGCTGCGCCGCCCGCCGCGCCATCTGCCACGCCGGTAGTCGATGACGGTGCAGCTTCGAAGCCTGTTGTCCCTCCGGTTGAGGCCGCGCCAATCACGGTTCAGGAGGTGCCTGCCGCTCCGCTCGCGCCTGCACTCAGTGAGCCGACACCTGCGGTCAACCCTACGGTGAGTGCGGAGCAACCGGTTCAGTAGGCGGCGCGGATAAATCGTCCGGCGTCTGCTACGTTTATTTCAAACAGCGGTCTTGTCATTTTTTCGTCACTGCGCAACTTTAAGGTGAATGACGAATCAATGAGATGAATGAGAAAAACGGAGCAGACAATGGACGACTATCAAGAAGAGCTTCTCGACTACAACGCCTACGAACTCGATCTGCCAGAGCCTGCAGATGACGCTACAGAGCTCTAGGCAGTGCGCCGCTGACTGCGACGGAAGTCGCCAGGGGTAACCCCGCTCCAACGCTTGAATGCACGCTGGAAGGCCTCTGCCGAAGCAAATCCCAACAGGTAGGCGATCTCGCCAAAGGCCAGCTCCGTATCGCGGATGTAGGCCATCGCCAGGTCGCGCCGCGTGTCGTTCAGAATCGTTCGGAACTGCGTGCCTTCTTCAGCCAGTTTGCGTCGTAACGTCCAGGTCGGAAGCTGCAGACGGTTGGCGATTTCTTCCAGGTCCGGCTCATGCCCACCGCTGAGCAGCGGCCCCAGCAGTTGCACGATGCGCTCGCTGAGGCTGCGAATGCGCGTGCGCTGTTCCAGTTCAAGTTCGCACAACTGCAACAGGTGCTGCCAGGTGCTGGGGCAGTGGGTGCTGTTGCGCAACTCCAACTGGTTACGGTTCAGGCGTAGCTGGTTGGTCTCGGCAGCAAAATGAACCGGCGTCAGGCACAACCCCTGATACTGCTCGGCATAAGCTGGGGCCTCGAATTCGATATCGATACGTTCGGCGTGTAGCGGCATGCCCGCCACGCTCGACAGTTGCGCCAGCCAGCCCGCCAGGAGTGAGTCGACCACGAAGCGGTTGTAGGCGTTGTATGGGCTGATCGAGTAGAAGCGCAGCCAGGCACCTTGCGGGTCTTCATGAAACGTCGACTGACCGCGGTAGTTGGCGGCATACAGGGGTTCAAAGCGCAGCAGGGTGCGAGCGGCTTCGCCGACGGTGGGCGCCTGGGCTGCGGTCACCCCGGCAAGGCCTGTCTGGCTCAGGCGGCTCAGGCGGCCCATGTGCAGGCCCAGGGCCGGGTTGCCTGTGAGGGTGATGGCGGCATGGCCCAGGTGCATGTAGCGCGGTATCGACAGCCGGGCACATGGCTCGGCCAGGCGCGCCGGCTCCAGGCCATAGTGCGCAAGCAGAGGCGCGGGGTCGTGGCCGAGGTAGCGGACGGTTTCCTCCAGGCTCTGTACGAACCCTACCGAAAGATCTCCCAGGCGTACCCGTGGACGAGGCATCGTCTTACAGCCAGAGGTTGAGCAGGCGCGCGCCAGGTTTGGCGCTGACACTAAAGTTCTGGCCGTTACGGCTGGCAAAGCCCTCGCCGTCGGCGCTGACTTCCCAGAAGCGCCCCTGCAGGAACACGCTCATGCTCGCCTGTTCGCGGCCTTTGTTGGCAAGTATCAGACGCTGCCAGGCTTCGCCCTCGCTCACTTCACCGGGTTTGAGTGGCAGTTGTGTCGCCAGCGGCTGATGGCGGTTGCCACGCCAGGGCGCGCGCCAGCCATGCTTGACGCCGATGAAGGCCGGGTTGGCGATCACCTGCACCGCCTGTTGCTCAAGCTGGCGGTAGTTGTCCGGGTACCAGCTGTCACTGCCCACCAGGACGCCCAGGCGTCCTGCCGGCGTCTCGAGTACTTGCAAGGGTTGTGCGCCGGCATGAATGAAGCGGCGTACGCCGTTGTCCGGGTGTTTTTGGCGTACTGGTTGGCCCAGTATTGAGCCGTCATTGGCGAACACCAGGCTGCTGTTGTACAGGGCACCTGAGCCCACCCGCAGAGTGCCGCCGTCTACATACGGCTCGGGCAGGACGATGGAACCTGCTACGAGGGTGATGTCGAACTCGCGTGCCAGGCCGCCGAACAGTTGCTGGTAGTCGCTCGCCATCTGGGCCGCCTTCATGCGCAAGTGTGCGTCAGCGCGGCGGTCATCCCCTGTGGCGCCAAGCATCGCCAGCCCATAGCGCAACGGGTTGCTCAACTCCAGCCACTGCCGGGCCTGATCAAGGTGGGTGACCTGGTACATCTCGCTCTTTTCGCCAAGCGCCCAAAGCCAGGTGCCGATGTGTTCGGGCAGGATGACAACGGTTTTACGGCTGATCAGGCCCTGCTCACGTGCGTGCTGCAAGTAAGCCGCCAGCTTCAGGTGCAAGCGTTGCAGGCTTTGGTAGTCACCGGGGAACAGCTCAGGCTCGATACCGAGCAGGTTGCCCTGGTTCGCGGGGATGCCCTGGTTCAGTGTCAGTTCGACACGCAGGTCGGACAGGTAATGGCCGGCGGGACGTTGTTCTGTCCATAGCCCGTAGCCGCAAAGCATGGTGATGACAACCAGGGCGAGAGCCCCGAGCAGGAGTTTTTGCATGAGGCGGGCAAGGCCGACTGAGGATTTAAGCCGTTAGGGTAGTCGTGCTGCGCGGTTGGATCAATAAGTTGTCACTTTCGGTCATTGAGTGACGGGTAACAGCTCTTTAATGTCGACCTCAGATAACTGACGGGTTCCACCTCCGGGTGAGAGGCCTGCATTCCGTGATTAACGCTTGTTGTGGAGTACGTTATGGCCGCTGCCCAATACCCGCATCTGTTGGCTCCGCTGGACCTGGGGTTCACCATGTTGCGCAACCGCACCCTGATGGGCTCGATGCACACCGGCCTTGAAGAAAGACCGGGTGGTTTTGAGCGCATGGCGGCCTATTTTGCCGAGCGCGCCCGGGGTGGGGTGGGGCTGATGGTGACCGGCGGTATTGGCCCGAACGAAGAAGGGGGCGTGTATGCCGGTGCGGCCAAGCTGAGCACGCCGGAGGAAGCCCAGAAGCACCGTATCGTGACTCAGGCGGTGCATGAAGCCGGTGGCAAGATCTGCCTGCAGATCCTTCATGCCGGGCGTTATGCCTACAGCCCCAAGCAGGTCGCACCCAGTGCCATTCAGGCACCGATCAACCCGTTCAAGCCCAAGGAGCTGGACGAGGAGGGGATCGAGAAACAGATCCGGGACTTCGTAACCTGTGCAACGCTGGCACAGAGCGCCGACTACGATGGCGTCGAGATCATGGGCTCGGAAGGTTATTTCATTAACCAGTTCCTCGCCGCCCATACCAACCATCGTACTGACCGCTGGGGTGGCAGTTACGAGAACCGCATGCGTCTGGCGGTGGAGATCGTTCGTCGGGTGCGTGAAGCGGTCGGGCCGAACTTCATCATCATCTTCCGCCTGTCGATGCTCGACCTGATCGAGGGGGGCAGCGATTGGGACGAAATCGTGCAGTTGGCCAAAGCCATCGAGCAGGCCGGCGCCACGCTGATCAACACCGGTATCGGTTGGCACGAAGCGCGTATTCCGACCATTGCCACCAAGGTGCCGCGTGCCGCCTTCAGCAAAGTCACCGCCAAGTTGCGCGGTTCGGTGAAGATTCCGCTGATCACCACCAACCGTATCAATACCCCGGAAATCGCTGAGCAGATCCTCGCTGAGGGCGATGCCGACATGGTCTCCATGGCGCGTCCGTTCCTGGCGGACCCGGAGTTCGTCAACAAGGCCGCGGCCGGTCGTGCTGACGAAATCAACACCTGCATTGGCTGCAACCAGGCCTGCCTGGATCACACCTTTGGCGGCAAGCTGACCAGTTGCCTGGTCAACCCGCGTGCCTGCCATGAAACAGAGCTCAACTACCTGCCGACCCGCCTGTTGAAGAAAATTGCGGTGGTCGGTGCAGGTCCGGCGGGCCTGGCGGCTGCCACGGTGGCTGCAGAGCGGGGGCATCAGGTCACCCTGTTCGACTCGGCCAGTGAAATTGGCGGCCAGTTCAATGTGGCCAAGCGTGTGCCGGGCAAGGAAGAGTTCTATGAGACCCTGCGCTACTTCAAGCGCAAGCTGCAGACCACCGGTGTCGAGGTTTGCCTTGAGCAGCGCATGAGTGTCGAGCAACTGCTCAAGGGCGGCTACGATGAGGTTATTCTCGCTACCGGTATCGCACCGCGTCTGCCGGCTATTCCCGGTATCGGGCACCCTAAGGTGTTGAGCTATCTGGACGTCTTGCTGGCGCGCAAGCCGGTAGGCCAGCGCGTGGCGGTCATTGGTGCCGGTGGGATCGGCTTTGATGTGTCCGAGTACCTGGTTCACCAGGGGGTAGCGACCAGTCAGGACCGTGAGGCTTTCTGGAAAGAGTGGGGCATTGATACCACCTTGCAGGCCCGTGGTGGCGTTGCCGGGATACATCCACAACCGCATGCGCCGGCCCGTCAGGTGTTTCTGTTGCAGCGCAAGAAATCCAAGGTGGGTGATGGTCTGGGCAAGACCACCGGCTGGATTCATCGCACGGGTTTGAAAAACAAGCAGGTGCAGATGCTCAACAGTGTCGAATACCTGAGCATCGACGATGAAGGGCTGCATATCCGTATTGGCGAGGGCGAGCCGCAGGTTCTGCCAGTCGATAACGTGGTTATCTGTGCCGGCCAGGATCCGCTGCGTGAGCTATACGATGGCTTGCACGCCGCCGGTCAGTCGGTGCACCTGATCGGTGGTGCCGATGTTGCGGCCGAGCTGGATGCCAAGCGCGCAATCAATCAGGGCTCACGGCTGGCTGCCGAACTCTGATGCGGCAGGTACGGCGGGGTGCGCTAGACTGCGCTTCCCGCCCTGTACCGAGTTTGTTGTCGGAATGTTCGATTCACTTCCCTTGGCCCCACTCCAGCCGCTGTCACTGCCCTGGTTGAGCCGTGCCGGTGTTGAAGCGGCGGTGCTGCGCCTTGACCTCATCGACCCGCTGATCAGCGGCAACAAGTGGTTCAAACTGCTGGAGCACCTGCGTGAGGCCCGTGCTGCCGGGGCTCCTGGCGTCATCAGCCTCGGTGGCGCGCATTCCAATCACCTTCATGCACTCGCGGCGGCAGGCCTGCGCTTTGGTTTCGCTACTGTCGGGTTGCTGCGCGGTCATCCGCAGGACACACCAACGGTACGTGACCTGCGCGCCTTCGGCATGGAGCTGCACTGGCTGGGTTATGGCGGCTATCGGGCGCGGCATGAACCGGGCTTCTGGGCACCTTGGCACGCCCGCTATCCTGGCTGGCATTGTGTACCGGAAGGTGGCGGTGGTGCGTTGGGGGTCAAAGGGTGCGCGCAGATTGTAGAGCAGGCGCGATGTCAGCTCTCGGCACTGGGTTGGCCTGACTACGATGGCTGGTGGTTAGCGGTCGGGACCGGTACCACATTGGCCGGTCTGGTGGCGGCTGAAGCAGGCGCGCACTGGGTGCAGGGGGCCTTGGCGGTGCCTGGGGACCACGGTGTTGCCGCACAGGTCGATGGGCTGCTGGGGGTAGGCCGGGCAGGTTACGTGCTGCACGACGCCAGCCGCGCAGGTTTCGCCAAGGTCGATGCAGAGCTGATGGCGTTCATTGAGGCGAGCGAAGTGCAGTCGGGCCTTCCTCTGGAGCCGCTGTACACGGGGAAAGCCCTGCTCGCCTTGCACGAGCAGGTGGAACAGGGCGCCTTCGCGCCCGGCACGCGGCTGATATTCCTGCACACCGGTGGCCTGCAAGGCCGTCGGGGGCTGGTTTAGTCGCCTTTTGGCAGCATGCGCCGCAGCGTGTTGTCGCGGCTGACATAGTGGTGATACAGCCCAGCCAGGGCGTGCAGGCCGATCAGCCAGTAGCCCAGCGAGGCAATCAGCTCATGCCAGCCCTTGATCTGCTTGCCCAGGTCTGGATCTGGCGCAATCAAGGCGGGCAGGTTGAAGCCATAGAAGGGGATCGGTTTGTCGCTGGCGCTGAGAATCAGCCAGCCGGCCACAGGCAAGCCGATCATCATCGCGTACAGCGCCCAATGCATCAGTGTGGCCAGGCCGCGCTGCCAGGCCGGTGGGTTAGGTTCGATACGGGGTGTCGGGCTGATGACGCGCAGCAACAGGCGCAGCCAGACCAGCACAAAGACACTCAGGCCGAGCATGAAGTGCAGGTCTTTCATCAGGGCGCGCTCGGCGCTGTCCTTGGGGAACATACCCCGTAGCTCGATACAGGCGTACACCGCTGCCAGCAGTATCAGCATCAGCCAGTGAAGGGCAATCGACAGACTGCCGTAGCGGTCCCGGGTGTTGGTTAGCGTCATATGAGCTCCTCGTTATCAGGTCGTATTTCGCGCTCTTGCTTGGCGCTGGGCATTAACTGTAATTGTTTGTTTCAGAGATCATAGGAGAAATAGCAGCAAAATTTCGTTAGTGACCAAACGAACACTCGTTAAAATCCGCCGTCTTTTCCCCTCTACTTTCTGCAAGGCTGTTGTCTCATGCTGATGGCGTCATTGATCTTCCTGCTGACCATCACCCTGGTGATCTGGCAACCCAAGGGCCTCGGTGTCGGCTGGAGCGCGACGTTCGGGGCGTTGTTGGCGCTGATCAGCGGTGTGGTGCACTGGAGCGATATTCCGGTGGTCTGGCAGATCATCTGGAACGCTACCGGTACCTTCATTGCGTTGATCATCATCAGCCTGCTCCTTGATGCAGCGGGGTTCTTCGCCTGGGCGGCCCTGCATGTGGCGCGTTGGGGGCGTGGCAGCGGGCGGCGGCTGTTCGCTTACATCGTGTTGCTGGGGGCGCTGGTGTCGGCACTGTTTGCCAACGACGGCGCAGCGCTGATCCTTACACCTATCGTCGTTGCCATGTTACTGGCCTTGCGTTTCTCGCCAGCGGCGACTCTGGCATTCGTCATGGCTGCGGGCTTCGTGGCCGACACCGCCAGCTTGCCATTGGTCGTGTCTAACCTGGTGAACATCGTTTCTGCGGATTTCTTCGGCATCGGCTTCAACCGTTATGCCGCCGTCATGTTGCCGGTGAACCTGGTCAGCGTGGCGGCCACCCTGGGTATCCTGATGTGGTTCTTTCGACGTGACATTCCGCGCGATTACGACCCGTTGCAACTGGATCGGCCACGCAGTGCGATTCAAGACCCGGCCACCTTTGTGGCCGGCTGGCTGGTGTTGTTGATCTTGCTGCTGGGGTGTTTTGCCCTGGAGCCGCTCGGCATTCCCATCAGCGCGATCTCGGCGGTGTGTGCGGCTGTCTTGCTGCTGGTCGCCGCCCGCGGCCACACCATTTCCACACGCAAGGTCCTCAAGGAAGCCCCGTGGCATATCGTGATCTTCTCGCTGGGCATGTACCTGGTGGTGTATGGCTTGCGTAATGCCGGGTTGACCGGGCAACTGGCCACCTGGCTCGACACGTTCGCCCGCTCCGGTGTCTGGGGGGCGGCACTGGGCACCGGGCTGCTCAGCGCCGTCCTGTCGTCGATCATGAACAACTTGCCGACCGTACTGATTGGCGCCTTGTCCATCGACGCCAGCCAGGCCACTGGGGTCGTCAAGGAAGCGATGGTCTATGCCAATGTGATTGGCAGTGACCTGGGGCCGAAAATTACCCCGATCGGCAGCCTGGCGACCCTGCTCTGGCTGCATGTGCTGCAGCGTAAAGGGGTGCACATTGGCTGGGGCTACTACTTCAAGGTCGGCATCGTGCTCACCGTGCCGGTGCTGCTACTCACCCTGATGGCGCTGGCACTGCGTTTGACGGTTGTCTAGACGGCGCCAAGGGTGTGTGTCAGCCGGGCAGATTCGGCCAGGTATCCGCCACCAGAAACACGCGCTCGGCTTCTTCCCAATCGCCGGGCCCGGTTTCCACCAGCCTTACCATGAGTTGCGCAGGGGCCATTGGATCGAGGGCGCTTAGCCAGGTCTGCAGGTGCTCGGCCGTCCAGGTCTGTTCAGTCGGGTAGCGCGCCGGTGCCAGCCAGGCATGGCGCGGCAGGTGTTGCCAGCGGCCGCTTGGGCTCTGCGCAAAAAAAGCCGGCCAGTCGCGTTGGTGCAGCCAGCGGCCCTTGAGGTGCTCGGGGTGGGCCCCGCGTGGCGATACGGCATGACCCGGCCACGGGTAGAGCAGGTAACCGCCCAGCCATAGGTGTGCGCTGAGCTGCGCGATGTCCAGCGCCGCCAAGGCTTCGCGGCTTTCGGCACGGGCCGAGATGGGAAGTTGGTGCTGGGCCAGATGGGCCAGTTTAAGATCAAGGCGGTCATGACAGCCGGGGCCAAGCCACTGCGCCGGATCGCTGCCGTCGCCTGCCTGTGGTCCGAGGTAGAGTTTGATGGCCAACTCCAGGTGATGTACCCCGTCGCGGTCACGCAGGAGGATATCCAGTTCGCCCAGCGTGTGCCCACCGTCACGGATCGGCAGGTTGGCGGCCAGCAGTTCGATCCCGGGGGCATGATGCAGGGCAAACTGCCAAAGGCGTTCGTAGTACAGGCCCAGTCGACGGTTGGCGGCCTGTGCCAGCCAAAGCAGCAGTGCGCTGCTGTCCTGGTCCAGGCGCTGCAGCCATTGGCTCAGGTGCGTCGGTTGTTGTACCCAGTCACTGCCCTGCAGCGGGTGGCGTTGAGGCCACGGCGTGGCGCTGAGCATGGGCGGGGCCAGGATGACCCAGGCCAGATCACGCACTTGCGCTTGGCGCAGTTGGCGGGGCAGGTCGGTCAGGTCAGGAAATGGGTTCATTCTGCGAGCATAGCCCTGATGCCCGCTGCAGTGCGAAAAAACGCCAGCGTTTGCCGCTGCACAGCGCTTTCGCCCATAATCGGAGTCTTTCGCCCACTGGCCATTTCACCCGCCGCAGAGCCTTGCAGGAGCCCCATGGAGCAATTTCGCAATATCGGTATCATCGGTCGCCTTGGCAGTTCCCAGGTACTCGATACCATTCGCCGACTGAAAAAATTCCTGTTGGCGCGGCATCTGCACGTCATCCTTGAGGACACCATCGCCGAAGTGCTGCCAGGTCACGGCCTGCAAACTTCGTCGCGCAAGCTGCTTGGCGAAGTCTGCGACATGGTCATCGTGGTCGGTGGCGATGGCAGCCTGCTGGGCGCTGCCCGGGCCTTGGCCCGTCACAACATTCCGGTATTGGGGATCAACCGCGGCAGCCTGGGTTTTCTCACCGATATCCGGCCCGATGAGCTGGAGGTGAAGGTCGCCGAAGTGCTTGATGGCCATTACCTGGTGGAAAACCGCTTCCTGCTTCAGGCTGAAGTCCGTCGGCATGGCGAGGCCATTGGCCAGGGCGATGCACTGAACGACGTGGTGCTGCATCCGGGCAAGTCGACACGCATGATCGAGTTCGAGATCTACATCGATGGCCAGTTTGTCTGCAGCCAGAAGGCCGACGGCCTGATCGTGGCCACCCCGACCGGCTCGACCGCCTATGCGCTGTCGGCGGGCGGGCCGATCATGCACCCCAAGCTCGACGCTATCGTCATTGTGCCGATGTACCCGCACACGCTGTCCGGGCGACCGATCGTGGTCGATGGCAACAGCGAGCTGAAGATCGTCGTGTCCAAGGACCTGCAGATTTACCCGCAGGTTTCCTGTGACGGCCAGAACCACTTTACCTGCGCCCCAGGCGACACCATCACGGTGAACAAAAAGCCGCAAAAGCTGCGCTTGATTCACCCGCTGGACCACAATTACTACGAGGTGTGCAGAACCAAGCTCGGCTGGGGCAGCCGTTTGGGCGGTGGAGGCGACTGATGCTCGATCCCGCGCGCAGTTACGATCTGATCGGTGATGTACATGGGTGCGCCCAAACCCTTGAACACCTGCTGGAAACCCTTGGCTACAGACGCCTGGGAGGTGTCTGGCGGCATTCGCAGCGTCAGGCACTGTTTCTGGGCGACATCATTGACCGTGGGCCACGGATCCGCGAGGCGCTGCACCTTGTTCATGACATGGTCGAGGCCGGTCAGGCCCGTTGCATCATGGGCAACCACGAATTCAGCGCGCTGGGCTGGAGCACGCCGGCCTTGCCGGGCAGTGGCAAGACCTATGTGCGCGAACACACCCCACGTCATGCCCACCTGATTGACGCAACACTCACCCAGTTCGCCCAGCATCCTGGTGACTGGCACGATTTCCTCGGTTGGTTCTATGAGCTGCCGTTGTTCCTCGATGCCGGGCGTTTCCGCCTGGTTCACGCCTGTTGGGACGCCAACCTGATCGAGCCGCTGCGCCAGGAGCGTCCGAACGGTTGTATCGACGAGCGTTTTGTCCAGGCGTCGGCGGTGTCCGACAGCTTTGCCTCTGTCGTATGCAATCGCCTGTTGCGGGGTACCGACATGCGCTTGCCGGGCGGCTTGACCCTGACCGGTGGCGATGGCCTGACCCGAGCATTTTTCCGGACCAAGTTCTGGGAAGAAGACCCGCAGACCTACGGCGACATCGTTTTCCAACCCGATGCCTTGCCCGAGCAGGTTGCCAGCACGCCACTGACCCACACGCAGAAAAGTAACCTGCTGCGCTACGGTGAGGACGAGCCTATGCTGTTCGTCGGCCATTACTGGCGCAGCGGCAAGCCCGCGCCGATTCGCCCCAACCTGGCTTGCCTGGACTACAGCGCCGTACTGTACGGCAAGCTGGTGGCCTATCGGCTGGACAATGAAACCCGGCTCGATCCGCACAAGTTCGTCTGGGTCGATGTCGAGCGGCCGGAGGCCAATGTATGAGCGTGGTGAATGTGGTTGAGGTGCTGCGCTTGCCGTTGAGCATCGACCTGAGCGGGTTCATCGGCCTGCTGAGGCGCCTGCAGGTGCCTCACCGGGTCAGTGAGGAGGGCGGCGAGCAGGTGTTATGGGTCAGCGAGCCGCTGGCGGGCGAGGTGCTGGCGTTGTATCAGCGCTTCCCTGAAGGCAATGCTGAGTTTGCCGCCGAGTCTTTACCGAACAGTGAACCGACACGCCCCGGCTTTATCGATCAGCTTCGCGCGAGCAAGGCGACAACGGCGATCTTGCTGCTATGCCTGGTGGTGGCGGGCTTGACCGGCCTGGGTGACAACCTCTCGACCTTGAGCTGGCTGACGTTTCTCGATTTCACCGTGCACGGTGACTACCTGTACTTCACACCGCTGGCCGAGAGCCTGGCCGCTGGCCAATGGTGGCGCCTGGCAACACCGATGCTGGTGCATTTCGGCCTATTGCACCTGGCCATGAACGGTATGTGGTTTTGGGAGCTGGGCCGCCGTATCGAGTGGCGCCAGGGCGCTTGGGTCATGCTCGGCCTGACGCTTTTGTTTGGCGTGGTGTCCAACGCTGCGCAGTACCTGTTCGGTGGGCCGAGCCTGTTTGGCGGTTTGTCCGGGGTGCTTTACGGCCTGCTGGGGTATATCTGGTTGTACCAGTGGCTCGCGCCCAACCCGCTCTATCGCATGCCGCGCGGGGTGTTGGTCATGATGTTGATCTGGCTGTTGCTGTGCCTGTCCGGCCTTGTCAGTTTGCTCGGCTTCGGCCAGATCGCCAACGCCGCCCATGTCGGTGGGTTATTGGTCGGTTGTCTGAGCGGGCTCTTGGGCGGGGCGCTGGCCCGGCGTAAACTGACGACTTGATTTTGGGAGACGCTATGTCCACTTTTTCGCAAATGATCGAAAACATTACCCCGGAAATCTACGAGAGCCTGAAGCTCGCCGTGGAAATCGGTAAATGGTCCGACGGGCGCAAGCTCACCGCCGAGCAGAAAGAACTGTCGTTGCAGGCCGTCATTGCCTGGGAAATGCAGAACCTGCCGGAAGAGCAGCGCACCGGCTACATGGGCCCGCAGGAATGCGCGTCGAAGTCGGCACCGGTGCCGAACATTCTGTTCAAGTCGGATGCGCTCCATTGATCGAGCTCGGTCGCGGATCCATCAGCAAAATGTCGGCGCGTCTTGAGACGCCCCTGGTTCAGTACGCGTTTCGTCTTGGCGACAGCGAAGTACCGGTCAACCCCTTGTTGGGAACCACCGTGCGCCTCGAGTACCTGGGGGCAATTCACTGCATCCATTGCGGGCGCAAGACCAAGACCAGTTTCAGCCAGGGTTACTGTTACCCCTGCATGAGCAAGCTGGCCCAGTGCGACGTCTGCATCATGGCCCCGGAGAAGTGTCACTACGACCAAGGCACCTGCCGCGAGCCGGCCTGGGGCGAACAGTTCTGCATGACGGATCATATCGTCTACCTGGCCAACTCGTCCGGGCTCAAGGTCGGCATCACCCGAGCCAGCCAGTTGCCGACCCGCTGGCTCGATCAGGGCGCCAGCCAGGCGCTGCCGATCATGCGTGTGGCCACGCGGCAACAGTCAGGGCTGGTCGAGGACCTGTTCCGCGCCCATGTACCGGACCGTACCAACTGGCGTGCGTTGCTCAAGGGCGATGCCGAGGCGGTGGACCTGGTCGCCGTGCGCGATCAACTGTTCGAGCAGTGCGCCGAGGGCCTCCAGGCACTGCACGCACGCTTTGGCCTGCAGGCCATTCAACCGTTGTCAGATGCTCAAACCGTCGACATTCGCTATCCGGTCGAGGCCTATCCGAGCAAGATCGTCAGCTTCAACCTGGACAAGAATCCCCTGGCTGAAGGCACGCTGCTGGGCATCAAGGGCCAGTACCTGATCTTCGACACCGGCGTGATCAATATTCGCAAATACACGGCCTATCAACTCGCCGTGCATCAGTAAAAGGATCGCCACATGCGTACCGAACAGCCGCAAGTGATTTACCTCAAGGACTATCAGGCTCCCGAATACCTGATCGACGAGACCCACCTGACCTTCGAGTTGTTCGAGGACCACACATTGGTCCACGCGCAGTTGGTCATGCGCCGCAACCCGGCGCGGGGCGCTGGCTTGCCACCGTTGGTGCTGGATGGCCAGCAGTTGGAACTGCTGTCGGTACAGCTCGACGACCGCGAACTGAGCGCTACCGAGTATGAGCTGAACGACAGTCACCTGACCCTGCAGCCGACGGCGGCGCGCTTCACCCTCGACACCTCGGTCAAGATCCATCCGGAAAGCAACACCGCGCTGGAAGGCCTGTACAAGTCGAGCGGCATGTTCTGCACCCAGTGCGAAGCCGAGGGCTTTCGCAAGATCACCTATTACCTCGACCGTCCGGACGTCATGAGCAAATTCACCACCACGGTGATTGCCGAGCAGCATCGCTACCCGGTGCTGCTGTCCAACGGTAACCCGGTCGGCACCGGGCCTAGCGAAGACGGTCGGCATTGGGCGACCTGGGAAGACCCGTTCATGAAGCCGGCCTACCTGTTTGCGCTGGTGGCGGGCGACCTATGGTGTGTCGAAGACACCTTCACCCGCCAGTCGGGGCGTGACGTTACCCTGCGTATCTATGTCGAGCCGGAAAACATCGACAAGTGCCAGCACGCCATGACCAGCCTGAAGAAGTCCATGCGCTGGGATGAAGAGGTCTATGGGCGTGAGTACGACCTGGACATCTTCATGATCGTTGCGGTCAACGACTTCAACATGGGCGCCATGGAAAACAAGGGCCTGAACATCTTCAACTCCAGTTGCGTACTGGCCCGCGCCGAAACCGCCACCGACGCTGCGCACCAGCGTGTCGAGGCGGTGGTCGCCCACGAATACTTCCACAACTGGTCGGGCAACCGCGTGACCTGCCGTGACTGGTTCCAGTTGTCGCTCAAGGAAGGCTTCACGGTGTTCCGCGATGCCGAGTTCTCGGCTGACATGAACTCGCGTACGGTCAAACGTATCGAAGACGTGGCCTACCTGCGTACCCACCAGTTTGCCGAAGATGCCGGCCCCATGGCCCACGCCGTGCGCCCGGACAGCTTCATCGAAATTTCCAACTTCTACACGCTGACCGTGTATGAGAAGGGCTCGGAAGTGGTGCGCATGGTGCGTACCCTGTTGGGCGTTGAAGGCTTCCGCAAGGGCAGTGACCTGTACTTCGAGCGTCATGACGGCCAGGCGGTCACCTGTGACGACTTCATCAAGGCCATGGAAGATGCCAACGGCGTCGACCTGAGCCAGTTCAAACGCTGGTACAGCCAGGCTGGCACGCCACGCCTGGCGGTCAGCGATGCCTATGACAGCGCAGCGCAGACCTACAGCCTGACCTTCCGGCAGAGTTATCCACAAACCCCGGACAAACAGGAAAAGCAGCCCTTCGTCATTCCTGTAGAGCTGGGCCTGCTTGATGCGCAGGGCAATGACTTGCCACTGCGTCTGCTCGGTGAGGCGGCGGCCGAGGGCACCACCCGCGTGCTGTCGGTGACCGAGGCTGAACAAACCTTCACCTTTGTCGATGTGGCGGCCAAGCCACTGCCGTCATTGCTGCGTGGCTTCAGCGCACCGGTCAAGCTGAGCTTCCCCTATGACCGCGACCAATTGATGTTCCTGATGCAGCATGACAGCGACGGCTTCAACCGTTGGGAAGCCGGCCAGCAGTTGTCGGTGCAGGTCCTGCAAGAGCTGATCGAACAGCACAAACAGGGCACCAAGCTGGTACTCGACCCGCGCCTGGTAACTGCACTGGGCAGCGTCCTGAGCAATGATCAACTGGATCAGGCGATGGTCGCTGAAATGCTTTCGCTGCCCAGCGAGGCCTACCTCACTGAAATCAGTGAAGTGGCGGATGTCGATGCTATCCATGCGGCCCGCGAATTCGCCCGCAAACAACTGTCCGAGCAGTTGTTCGACGCACTGTGGGCCCGTTACCAGGCCAATCGCGCGGTGTCGCGCACGACTGCGTATGTGGCCGAAGCCGAGCATTTTGCCCGCCGCAGCCTGCAGAACATCGTGTTGTCCTACCTGATGCTCAGTGGCAAACCACAGGTGCTGGAAGCGACCCTGGAGCAGTTCGACGCGTGTGACAACATGACGGAGCGTTTGACCGCGCTGGCCGTGTTGGTCAACTCGTCGTTCGAGGCCGAGCGGGCCAAGGCGCTGGAGACATTCGCCGACCACTTCAAGGATAACCCGTTGGTGATGGACCAGTGGTTCAGCGTCCAGGCGGCCAGCACCTTGCCGGGCGGTTTGGCGCGAGTCAAAGCACTGATGCAGCATCCGGCCTTCACGATGAAGAATCCGAACAAGGTGCGCGCCCTGATTGGTGCGTTTGCCGGACAGAACCTGGTCAACTTCCATGCGGCAGATGGTTCCGGCTACCGCTTCCTGGCGGACCTGGTGATTGAGCTCAATGCACTCAACCCGCAGATTGCCTCGCGGCAACTGGCACCGCTGACTCGCTGGCGCAAGTACGACGCTGCGCGTCAGGCGCTGATGAAGGGTGAGCTGGAGCGCATTCTTGCCTCCGGCGCGCTGTCCAGTGATGTCTATGAAGTGGTCAGCAAAAGCCTGGCTTGATCGGGTTTTTGACACGCTTGTCGGCGTCTGCTTTCGCTGATGCCGTCGCCGGCAAGTTGGCGCCCACAGGGCTACACAAGGCCCTGTGGGCGTTGGCTTGCCAACGATGCAGGCGCCACGCGCCCGCAGCCTCCTTTCCCGCGCTTAACAAAAGATAACGTCTTGTTCGTTGTCAGCCCTTTCTAAACCCCGATAGGATGGTTCTCAGCTATTGCGGGGCTCTGGAACAGGGTTTCTGGCTGTGCCCGCAACTGGATTTGACCCAAATAACAATTAAATCGGGGGAGAGATCTATGGGTGAGCCCGTCATGGCGCGCACCGGGTATGGTGCAGGACAAGGGCGCAGGTGGCCGACCGTGTTGGTTGGCAGCAGCCTTCTGGCGTTGGCCCTGGGCATGTTTGCCAATGCTATCGAGGCGGCGCAGGCGCAGGCGCAGGAGTCTGCAGCCTCGGCAACGGTCTACGCCATTGAGTCCGATAAGGCCGCTCGCAGTCTGTTGCTTGACGTCACCAAGGCCGGCGCCCGGCTGGTAGCGGTTGGTGACCGTGGCCACATCCTTTTCTCCGATGACCAGGGGCAGACCTGGACCCAGGCACGGGTGCCCACCCGGCAGATGCTCACTGCGGTTTACTTTGCCGATGCCCGCCATGGCTGGGCGGTAGGCCATGATGCGCAGATCCTCGCCAGCAGTGACGGCGGCGCGACCTGGAGCAAGCAATTCGAAGACCTCAAGCGTGAAGCGCCCTTGCTGGATGTGTGGTTCCAGGACGCGCAGCACGGTTTTGCTGTGGGGGCTTATGGGGCTCTGCTTGAAACCGTTGATGGCGGCGCAGCCTGGCAAGAGGTCAGCGACCGTCTGGATAACGAAGATCAACTGCACCTCAATGGCATCGCGGCGGTGAAGGATGCAGGGCTGTTCATCGTTGGAGAGCAGGGCGTGATGTTCCGCTCAGCCGACGCTGGGCAAACCTGGAACCGGGTGGAAGGGCCCTACCAGGGCTCGTTGTTCGGTGTGGTCGGTACGGCGCAAGCACGCACGCTGCTGGCCTATGGCTTGCGCGGCAACCTGTTCCGCTCCACCGACTTTGGCGACACCTGGCAAACCATTCCCCTGCATGCCGAACGCGGGCAGTTGGAGTTCGGCTTGTCCAGCGCGACGCTTCTGGACGATGGCAGCCTGGTGCTGGTCGGTAATGGCGGTAGCGTCCTGCGCAGCACCGACGATGGTGCAAGCTTCAGTGTCTATAACCGGGCCGATCGTATCGCGCTGGCGGCTGCCAGCGCAGTCACGGATGGCAAGCTGATTCTGGTAGGCCAGGGCGGCGTCCATGTTGCCACGTCATCTGGCGCTGAGAGGGTACAACCATGACCAGTCGGGAATCGTTCGGCACCCACCAGCACCATCACGACAAGGCGTCGGTTCTTGAACGCCTGATTTTCAACAACCGGCCTGCTGTCATCTTCATCTGCCTGGTCGTCAGCCTGTTCCTGTTCTGGCAGGCCACCTTGATCCGCCCCTCGACCAGCTTCGAGAAAATGATCCCGCTTGAGCATCCGTTTATCGAGAAAATGCTTGAGCACCGTAACGACCTGGCCAACCTTGGCAATACGGTGCGTATCTCGGTGGAGGCAGTCGATGGCGATATCTTCGACAAGCACTACATGGAAACCCTGCGTCAGATCCATGATGAGGTGTTCTACATTCCCGGTGTCGATCGTTCTGCGCTCAAGTCGTTGTGGAGCCCGAACGTTCGCTGGACCGAGGTGACCGAAGAAGGTTTTGCCGGTGGCGAGGTCATTCCGAAGACCTACGATGGTTCCGCCGACAGCCTGGATGAACTGCGCAGCAACGTGCTCAAGTCCGGGCAGATCGGTCGCCTGGTGGCCAACAACTTCAAGTCCAGCATTGTCGATGTACCACTGCTGGAGTCCTACCCCGACCCGCAGGACCAGGGCAAGCAGATCAAGCTGGATTACCAGCAGTTCTCCCATCAGCTGGAAGAGAAGATCCGCGACAAGTTCCAGGCACAGAACCCCAATGTAAAAATCCACATCGTCGGCTTTGCCAAGAAGGTTGGTGACCTGATCGATGGCCTGATGATGGTCGCGATGTTCTTCGGTATCGCCCTGGCCATCACCTGGGTGCTGCTGTACTGGTTTACCTGGTGTATCCGTAGCACCATCGCCGTGCTGATCACCACCCTGGTGGCGGTGGTCTGGCAGTTGGGCTTGATGCACGCAGTGGGCTTTGGCCTGGATCCGTACTCGATGCTGGTGCCGTTTCTGATCTTCGCCATCGGCATTTCCCATGGGGTGCAGAAGATCAACGGTATCGCCTTGCAGTCCAGCGATGCCGACAATGCCCTGACCGCTGCACGGCGAACCTTCCGCCAACTGTTCTTGCCGGGGATGATTGCCATCCTGGCCGACGCGGTGGGCTTCATCACCCTGCTGATCATCGATATCGGGGTGATTCGCGAGTTGGCCATTGGTGCCTCCATCGGTGTGGCGGTGATCGTCTTTACCAACCTGATCCTGCTGCCGGTGGCGATCTCCTATGTCGGCATCAGCAAGAAGGCTATCGAGCGCAGCAAGCGCGATGCCACGCGTGAGCACCCGTTCTGGCGGCTGCTGTCCGGTTTTGCCAGTGCCAAGGTAGCGCCTGTGTCAGTGGTGCTGGCGCTGTTCGCGTTCGGTGGTGGCCTCTGGTACAGCCAGAACCTGAAGATCGGTGACCTCGACCAGGGAGCGCCTGAGCTACGTCCTGACTCGCGCTATAACCTGGACAACCGTTTCATCATCAGTAACTACTCGACCAGCTCGGATGTGCTGGTGATCATGGTCAAGACGCCACCCGAAGGCTGCTCGGTCTATTCGACCATGGCGCCGGTCGATGAGTTGATGTGGACCATGGAAAACACCCCGGGCGTGCAATCGGCGATTTCACTGGTGACGGTGTCCAAGCAGGTCATCAAGGGCATGAACGAGGGCAACCTGAAATGGGAGACCTTGTCGCGCAACCCGGATGTGCTGAACAGTTCGATCTCCCGTGCCGATGGCTTGTACAACAGCGACTGTTCGCTGGCCCCGGTGCTGGTGTTCCTCAACGATCACAAGGCCGAGACCCTTGATCGCGTGATCAAGGCGGCCCAGACCTTCGCCGATGAACACAACAAGGACGGCCTGGAGTTCCTGCTGGCAGCGGGCAATGCCGGGATCGAGGCCGCGACCAATGACGTGATCAAGTCGGCCGAGCTGACCATCCTGATCCTGGTTTACATCTGTGTGGCCGTGATGTGCATGATCACCTTCCGCTCGTTTGCCGCGACCTTGTGCATCGTGCTGCCGCTGGTGCTGACTTCGGTGCTGGGTAATGCGCTGATGGCCTTCATGGGCATCGGTGTGAAGGTGGCGACCCTGCCTGTGGTGGCGCTGGGGGTGGGTATCGGTGTGGACTACGGCATTTACATCTACAGTCGCCTGGAGAGTTTCCTGCGCGCCGGGCTGCCGCTGCAAGAGGCCTACTATCAAACCCTCAAGTCCACCGGCAAGGCGGTGCTGTTCACCGGTTTGTGCCTGGCCATTGGCGTCGCGACCTGGATCTTCTCGGCAATCAAGTTCCAGGCTGACATGGGCTTGATGCTGACCTTCATGTTGCTCTGGAACATGTTCGGCGCATTGTGGTTGTTGCCGGCACTGGCACGTTTCCTGATCAAGCCGGAGAAACTGGTGGGCAAGGAGGGTGGGTCGATTTTCGCCCATTGATCGCCTCGGTTGAGCGCATCGCCGGCAACGCCGGCCCCTACGGGGGCTGGGGTGCCGGCGATGTTGTTTGCATTGGAGTATCATTGTGCTTTTCCGCACGATGATACCTCTCTCATGACGACCCTTTCCCACGCCCTGCAAGCCAGCGACATGCTGTTGATCGACGGCCTGCATGCCTTTGATTTCACCTTCGATGAGACCGGTCTGCAGGTTGAATGCATGGATGGCCGTGCACTCAAACGCTGGCAGTTCAGCATTGAGCAGATCAAGGCCGCCCGCGCGGACGGCGGCGACTGGTTGATCGCGGCCGACGGTGTCGAGCACCGTCTGGTGTGCATGAGTGCCTTGCGCGCCTCGGAAGAGGATGACGATGAAACGTCTGCTGACGTGTCTATTGATCAATAGTGCTGTTGCCATGACGGCTACGGCGCAAGGCCACGAACTGCTGGTCGGCAGCTACACCCAGGGCAGCAGCGAGGGGATCTATCGCTACCGCTTTGACAGCCAGAGCGGGCAGATCGAGCCAGAGCCGCTGCAGGTGGTGCAGAGCGTCAACCCGTCCTGGCTGGTCGTGTCCAGTGACCGTCGCCTGTTGTTTGCGGTCAACGAAAACGGCGCCGGGCATGGCCAGGTCAGCAGCTTTGCGCTTGCCCCCGGCAGCGGTGCGATAAGCCCGCTGAGCCGGCTCGACAGCCTGGGTGACGAGCCGACCCACGCCAGCCTCAGTAATGACGGCCGCTACCTGTTCGTTGCCAACTATGCGGTGCAGCCAACCCCGGGCGGGAGCCTGTCGGTGCTGCCCGTGGCGGCAGACGGGCGCTTGTTGCCGGTGGTGCAGCAAGAACGCCATCCGCCCAGCTACGTCAACCCGGAGCGCCAGTCCGGCTCCCATGTGCATGCGGCGGTGTCGTCGCCGGATGGGCGCTACCTGTATGCCTGCGACCTGGGCGCCGACAAGGTGTTCATCTATCGCTACGACAGCGCCAACCCCGAGCGCCCCTTGAGCCCGGCCCGCCCTGCGGCGGTCAACCTGCCGCCGGGCAGCGGGCCACGCCATCTGGTGTTCGCAGCCACTGGCAAACAGGCTTACCTGACCCTGGAGATGAGTGCCGAAGTGGTGGTGTTCGATGTACAGGATGGCGTACTCATCGAGCGTCAACGGCTGCCCTTGAGCGACTCTCAGGCGCCGGCCAGCAAAGCGGCGGGGGCCTTGCACCTCTCGCCGGACGGGCGCTTCCTGTACGTGAGTAATCGCGGTACCGCCAACCAGCTGTTGGTGTTCGCAATCGACTCGGCCCTGGGTACGCTGACGCCGCTGCAACGGCGCTCGGTGGAAGGTGATCATCCTCGCGAGTTCAGCCTCGACCCGAGCGGTGGTTATGTGCTGGTTGCCAACCAGAAGAGCAACCAGATCGTGGTCATCCAGCGTGACCGGCACACCGGCCTGCTGGGCAAGACTGTGCAGAAGCTTGCCCAGGATGCGCCTTCGGACCTGAAGTTCGTCAATTGACCATCGCGGGCAAGCCCGCTCCCACAGGTGTGGACTGCCCCCAAGAAGTTGGACACAAATCCAACCCTTGGTGGGCAGTCCAAGTTGTAGGAGCAGGTCTTGCCTGCGATGCAGACGCCGCTAAGCCACTGACACCCCACCGGCGCCATCGCAGGCCAGCCTGCAACAACAGGGTGGGTGGCTTCAGCGGGCCATGATTGCCTTGAACAGCACCGAGTCCAGCCAACCCTGCAGCCAAGCTCGCAGCCTGGGGTAGGGGGCTTGGGCAAACCAGTTTGGTTCGACCCCGGCGAACTGGCGAATGAACGGCATCAGGGCTACATCCGCCAGGCTTGGGTGCGAGGTGAGCAGGTAGTCGTGCTGCGCCAGGTGTGCCTCCAGGTCATCAAGGATTTCACAGGCCAGCTGTCGGTATTCCTCACGCGAATGCGCCGGGTAGCGCTCGGCATACTTGTAGTGGTTGAGTCTGACTTTAAACAGGCTGTCGTTACGCGCTATCAGTGCGTTGGCCTGTTGCGCAGCCTGTGAGTCGGTACTCAGCAGCCAGTCTTGCGGGTCATGCCGGGCCAAGGCCCAGCGCATGATGTCCAGGCTTTCCTCCAGCACCTTGCCCTCGACACTCAACACCGGCACCGTACCTTTGGGCGATAAGGCAAGCATGTCGGCCGGTTTTTCCTTGAGGCTGACCTCGCGGATCTCGACCGGGCATTGGCTGTAGCGCAAGGCCATGCGTGCACGCATGGCGTAAGGGCAGCGCCGAAACGAATAGAGGATCATCCACTGACCTCCAGGGTACTCAGGCCATTGCCTTGGCGACGAACCTGGATCTGTACCGGAATCCGCTCGTGCATTTCCTGCACATGAGAGATCACCGCGACCTTGCGCCCTTGAGCCTGCAAACCGTCCAGTGCATCCATGGCCAGTTGCAGCGATTCGGGGTCGAGGCTGCCGAAGCCTTCGTCGATGAACAGCGACTCGATCTTCAACGTGCTCGAGGCCATCGACGCCAGCCCCAGTGCCAGCGCCAGCGAGACCAGGAAGGTTTCGCCCCCGGACAAGGAGTGCACCGAGCGCAGTTCATCCCCCATCTCGGTATCCTGCACCAACAGGCCCAACAGGCTGCCGCCGCGCTTGAGCCGGTAGCGGCGGGCCAATTGACGCAGCTGTGCGTTGGCATGGTGCACCAGCAGGTCGAGGTTGTAGCCCTGGGCGATCTTGCGGAAGGTATCGCCAGTGGCAGAACCGATCAGGGCGTTCAGGCGCGCCCAGCGTTGCCACTCGGTATAGGCCTGGGCAATCTGTTCTGCCAGCGCTTGGTTGGCCTGTTGGCGGCGCTGGTCGTCGGCTTGCTCGGCGCGCAGTTCGGCACACTGTTGCTCGCGGGTGTGCAGCTGTTGCTGCAACGCGGCCATGGCTTGTTCCAGCTGATCGGCTGGCAGTTCCCCGTTGGCTTGGGCCTGATGTTGCTGAAGGCGCTGTTCGCGCTCTTGCACCAGCACCTGAGTGTGCTCGATGGCTTTTCTGGCGTTTTGCAGGCGCTGACGCAACTGGCTGATCTGTTCGTCATCGAACGCCAGCAATTGCGTCAGGCCGGCATCGTCCAATTCAGGATGGGCGTGTCGCCATTGGCCGATGACGGCCTCCAGTTGACGGCATTCCTCTTCCAGGGCATCTCGCTGTTGCGCTTTGGCCTTGAGCTCGGCTGTCAGCTCGATCGAGCGGGCGAGGCTGTCCTGCAGTTGCTGCTGGGTGGTCGCTTCGACGCTGCGCGCCTGTTCAACGGCCTGCTCCAGTTGCTGTTGCCAGTGCTGGGCGTTTTCGTGCTCGCCAAGCAGGCCGTCTAGCGTTGCTTTTGCCTGCTGCTGTTGGGTTTGCCGGGCAACGACCTGCTGCTGCAGCTCCTCCAGCTTCTGTACCCGTGCCTGTTGTTGCAGGCTGGCCTTTTCCAGTTGCTGCTGGCGGTCGTTGTAGTCCTGTTGCTCGTCTTTTTGCCGGTCTACCAGTTCCAGGCGCTGCGCCAGTTGCTGGTCGAGTTGCAGGAAGGCGGCTGACGGTTCCTGACGCAGGGCTTGCAGGATGTCGGCGGGCAGCAGGCCGGCGAAGCTTGCCAGTGCCTGTTCCAGGCGTTCCTCGTCGTCACTCAGCGCCTGCTGTTGCTGGCTCACGTGCAGCGTGGCCTGCTGGCTGGCCTCGATGGCTACCTGCAGTTGTTGCTGCAGGCGGGCGGCGTCCTGCTGAAGCGTAAGCAGTGTGTGCTGGCGTTGCTCGTCCCGGTTGATGTCATCGTTCAGGCGGCGCAGTTGAAGCTCCAGCCAGGCCGAGCAGGCGTTGCTGTCCTGATGGGCCAACTGGGCGTAGAGCGGGTGAGCATCGAGGCTGGGGGCCAACGCTTGCTGTTGAGTGACAAGGTGCTCGTACTGGTGCAGGTATTCCTTGATCTGGCTATTGACGCCGGCCAGTTTCGCTCGCAGTTCATCCAGTTTTTCTTTCAGCCCGTCGACCAGGCGCTGGGCGTTGGCTTCTTCATCCTGGTCATGTCGGCCAAGGCTTTGCAACAGCGCTTCGGGCTGGTGGTACGGGTGTTCCTGGCTGCCGCAGACGGGGCAGGGCTGGTCGTCCTGTAGCTGCGCTCGGAGCTCTTCGACGCTGGCACTGCGGGCCAGACGCTGACGCTCAAGCAGCTGTCGTGTGAGGTTCAGTGCCTGCTCGGCGGCAATCAGCTCTTGTTTGCCTTGCAGCCCCTCGCTGATCAACTGTTCGCGTTGCTGCTGCGCGGCCTGCTGGCGTTCACGCAAGGCGTGGATTTGTTTGTCCAGATCCTGCTGGCTGTTCCAGAGCCGGGTCAGTTCTTCAACCGCACGCTGTTGCTTGCGGTTGTCTTGCAACAGCGTTCCCAGCAGGCTGATCTGCTCTGCCAGGGCCTCGGGTTCAGCGCCGGCTTCGTGGTAGATCTGCGCCAGGTGAGTGCGCTGTTCTTCCAGTTGGCGGGCCGCATCCGTGGCGCGTTGCTGCAGGGCGGGCAGTTCCTCGCGACCTTTGTTGAGCCGGTTGCCAATGAGCATCAGTTGCTGCAGTTGGCCCCGGTAGGCGCTCCAGGCGTCACCCAGGCTGGACAGGTGCGCGCTGTGCGCGAGTTGCTCGCCCAGTTGGTTCAGACGCTCGCTGTTAAGCTGCTGTTGCTCGATCAGGGTGTGTAGCTGCTGCTGGCCCTCGCGGGAGGCCTGTTCGGCCTGTTGGTGCAGGGCAAGGCTGTCGGCCAGTTCCTGTTCCAGGCGCGCCAAGGTGTCTTGCTCGGCGAAGGCCTGGCGCAGCAACGGCGCGTTCTGCGCCTGATGAGCCAGTGCCTGGCTCAGTGCCTCGCGTGCATGGTGCAGGTGTTGTTCCAGTTGTTGCTGGGCAGCCTGCAACTCAACCTGTTGCTGGCGCTGTTGTTCAATGGCAACGGTCAGTGGCGAGCGCTGGCCGGTCAGCTCCAGTTGTCGGGCAAACTGATGGCGCTGCGGCGCCAACTGCTCCAGCCGCTCCAGGTTCAGGCGTTCTGTGGCCAGTTGCTCCCAGTGCTGCTGGGCACTGTGGGCGTCCTCGGCGGCGGCACGTTGTTGCGCCTGCAGGTTGCTTAGCTCTGTCAGCCAACTGCGCTGCTGCTCGAACTGGCGCAGTTGCGCCTGTTCGGTCTTGAGTTGGCGTTGTGCCTGTTCAACACGCTGGTCGAGTTCAGCGCGTGCCTCCGGGCTGAGCGGGGTGATACCACTGGCCTGTTGTTGCAAGGCCTTGTGGATATCTTCGGCTTCTTTGCTCTTGCTGTAGGCGCGTCGGCCCAACTGGCTGTAGATCGCTGTGTTGGTGAGTTTTTCCAGCAGTTCGCTGCGGTCCTTGTCGTCGGCCTTGAGGAAGGCGCTGAACTCGCTTTGGGCCAGCATGACCGCACGGGTGAACTGTTCGAAGTTGAGCCCCAGCTTGGCCTCGATCAGCTGTTTGTACTCGCTTTTGCTCTGGCTGCTCAGTAACTGGTTGCCGTCCAGGTCATGCAGGCTCTGACGGCTGCCTTGCAGCTTGCCGTTGGCTTTATCGCGGGCGCGGTTGGTCTCCCAGCGTGCCCGGTAACGGTGGCCGTCGATACCGACGAAATCAACTTCGGCAAAGCCGCTGCCGGTGCCCCGGCGTAGCAGCGTGCGCGGGTCGCTGGTAAGGATCTCGCTGTCGACTTCTGGCAGTTTGGTTTCCCGGCCAATGCTGTTCAGGCGTGGTACAGCGCCGAACAGTGCCAGGCACAAGGCATCGAGCAAGGTGCTCTTGCCCGCGCCGGTGGGGCCGGTGATCGCAAACAGGCCAGCACTGGCCAAGGGCTCGGCGGTGAAGTCGATTTCGCAAGGGCCGGCCAGGGACGCAAGGTTTTTCAGGCGAATGGCGAGAATTTTCATGGGTGCTCCTCCTCCTGTTGCACGTCCTGCAGCAGTTGGGCGAAGTCGGCCAGTGTCTGCTCGTCCACGGCATTGCCATAGGCCTGCTCCCAGGCGCGGCTGAACAGGTCTTGCGGGCTGAGTTGGCCCAGTTCAATCAAGGGGCTACTGTCGTCGTCATCCTGTTGAGCGCCGGCGTACTCGACGGCGATCCGTACCAGGCGCACGGCCTTGCCGTTCAGCGCGAGTTCGATTTGCTGGCGCAGGTCCGGTTGTGGTTCATCCAGACGCACGCGCACTTCCAGCCAGGGCTGGCGTTGCAGGTCAGCCAGCAGGTCGACTTCGGGCAGCGCTGTCAGGTGTTCCAGCACCTCGTTCAGGGAGGCAGGGCCCAGGCGTTGCAGGTGCACGGCCCGCGGTACCAGCCGTGGCTCGACGCTGCGCAGTGCCGCGCCGTCCAGTTCCACCTCGAGTATCTGGTGTTGATAGCCAATTTCCGAGAACGACAACGGCAGCGGCGAGCCGCTGTAGCGAATGCGTTCCTCGCCGTTGACCCGCTGCGGTTTGTGCAGGTGGCCCAAGGCGACATACGCCACCGAGTCGCTGAACAGCTTGGCCGACAGTGCTTCGGCGTTGCCGATGATCAGGCTGCGCTCGGAGTCTTCCGAAATCGACCCGCCAGCCATGTGCGCATGGCTGATGGCGACCAGCGCCTGCCCAGGTTTGCGTCGGCTTTCAGCGGCAGCGATCAGGCGTTCATGTACCTGGGTGATGCCGTGCAGGTAATCGTCACCCACGTGTGCGCCGGTCACTTCGGCCGGGCGCAGGAAGGGCAGCGCCAGGCACCAGGCGCGGGTTTTGCCCTTGGCATCGGTCAGCGGGATCAGCAAGCGATCACTGTCGAGCTGGCCGTCATCCAGCCACTGCACACGGCCCAGGGCATGGGTGCGCAGGCGGCGCATCAACGGTGCCGGCAGTTCGATACGGGCACCGGAGTCATGGTTGCCGGCGATGATCACGATATCCAGCGCAGGCTGCTGTTCGTGAGCGCGGACGATGAAGTCGTACAGGCGTTCCTGGGCTTTGACCGGAGGGTTGACCGTATCGAAGATGTCGCCGGCAATCAGCAGGGCATCGGGTTGACGCAGGGCCAGTTGGCCGAGCAGCCAGTCGAGAAAGCAGGCATGTTCGAAGTCACGTTCCTGGCTGTGGAGGGTTTGCCCCAGGTGCCAGTCGGAGGTGTGAAACAGACGCATTGAAAGTCCTGTGCAGAGGAAACCGGGTCGCTCTGGGCAGCGTTGGCCAGCAGGGGCGGTCGGCTATGGTAGCGCGACTACGCCCAGGGGTTGCCAGTTTCCGGGATCAGCAGGGCCGAGACAACCGGCGGCATGCGAACTTCAGGCATGCGCCAGGGGGAAGTGCACGCTTGCACACAGGCCACCCTGCGGCAGGTTGTCCAGGCTGACTTTTGCGCCGAGGCGCTTGGCGATGGTTTGTACAATGGCCAGGCCGAGGCCGGCGCCTTGGTCGTTGCCACGGCTGAAGAAGCGCTCGAACAGGCGATCACGGTGTTCAGGGTCGATGCCAGGGCCTTGGTCTTCGACGCTCAGCAGCACTTCGCTGGCGGTCTCCTCCAGGCGCACGGTGATCAGCCCGCCTTTGGGTGAGAAATTCGCGGCATTGGTGACCAGGTTGTTCAAGGCAATATCGAGGGTTGCGCTATCGCCCAGTATCCGCAGGGGCGCCTCAGGCGCTTCCAGGCTCACCTCAAGGCCCCTGTCGAGCAGCCAGGGGGTCAGTTGTGCCAATGAGTCACGCACACTGGCAGTCAGGTCGATGGGCTGTAGTGGTGCGCTGCCAAGCCGTGGCTCCAGGCGTGCCATGGTCAAGAGTTGATTGACCAGGCGCGAGGTTCGGTCCACACCGGCAATCAGGTTGTGCAGGGACTGTTGGCGTTCCGCGTCGTTGCGCGCTTCCTGCAGATTCTGCGCGTGTACCCTTAGCACTGCCAGCGGGGTACGCAACTCGTGGGCCGCATCGGCGATGAAACGTCGCTCCCGGCCAAGGACTTCCTGAATCTGTCCCAGCAGCCGATTGAGTGCGGCTTGCATCGGCTCCAGCTCATTGGGCAATGGTGACAGTTGTATGGGCTCCAGCGACCCGGGGTGGCGGGCGCGCAGTGTCGTGGCCATATTGGCCAGTGGTTTGAGCCCCCAGCCGATGGCAAACCAGATCATCGTCGCTAACAGCAGGCTGCCAATCAGGTTGGGGCCCAAGGTGTGGCGGACGATGCGGTTGACCAGGTCGTTGCGCACATCGTCGCGCTCGCCAACCCAGATTCGCAGGGAATGCTCGGTGTCGACCAGCACGAAGGTACGCCATTGCTGGTTCTTCAGGTCGACCACATCATTGAAGCCGGCATCGCTCGGCGGTGCAGTGAAGCTCGGTGCACTGGCGGTATGCACCAGTAACTGGCCATCGAGGTTCCAGACCTGAAAGGCCATTTTGCTTTCGTAAGGGTGCCCATCGACCTTAGGGGATGCCTGACCCAGCGCCTCGTTGAACGCACGGTACAGTTCGCTGTGATCGCTGCTGTGCATTGGCATGCGCATGATGCCCTGCAGCAAGCGGGCATTTTGTGCCAGTTGGGCGTCATAGACTTCGGCAATTTCGTGGTTGCTGTCATGCAGGTTGAGTACAGACAGGGTCATCAGGCCGCCGATCAACAGGCCAATGATCAGGGTCAGGGTTCGCCGCCGGATGGATTTCATCGTGCTTCTTGCACCAGGTAGCCAACGCCGCGAATGGTCCGGATCAAGTCACTGGAGAGCTTCTTGCGCAAGTGGTGGATATGCACCTCAAGCGTGTTGCTTTCTGCTTCGTCGTTCCAGCCGTAGAGCAACTGGGTCAGCCGTTCGCGGGTCATGACCCGGCCTGGGGGTGACAGCAGCTCGTACAGCAGTTGGTACTCTTTGGGGGTCAATGAAACTGGCTGCCCCAGATAGGTGACCTGATGGCTGACAGGGTCCAGGCTGATTCCAGCATGTTCGATGCGCAGTTGGGCCCGCCCGGCACTGCGTCGCATCAAGGCGCGCAGGCGCGCCTTGAGTTCGGCCAGGTCGAAAGGTTTGACCAGGTAGTCGTCGGCACCGGCATCAAGGCCGGCAATGCGGTCTTCGGTGGCATCACGCGCGGTCAGGATCAGCACGGGCAGGTTCGAGCCGCTGCTGCGCAGACGCCGCAACACCTCCAGCCCGTCCATGCGCGGCAGGCCAAGATCGAGGATGGCCAGGTCGAAGGTTTCACTCAGTAACGAGTGCAACGCGCTGCTACCGTCTTTGATCCAGTCGGTGGTATAGCCGTCGCGGCTCAGTGCCTGGTAGATACCTTCACCCAGCGAAACATCGTCCTCGATCAGCAGCAGTCGCATGCCGGCTCCTTGGTCAGTTGAGTTTTTTGTCTATTTCAACCAGCAGCGCCTGTATGTCCTTGTGTCGCCCTTTATCGGCGCTTTCTCGACCCGGACGAGCAGGAGCCTGTTGTGCCTTGAGCAAGGCAGCCTTGGCTTCAGCGTAGTGCTTCTGGCGGTAGAGATGGTCGCCCCAGAAGTACAGGTTGTCTATACCGTTGGGGTTAATCTGCAGTGCTTGTTTGAGCAGCGTATCGGCCTTGTCACTATCACCGAAGCCAACCGGCCAGCCAGGCACTCGATCATACAGTGCAGCGAGGCTGGCGTAGGCGGAACCCTGCAGCGCCGTCGGGTCGATCGACAAGGCTTTTTCCAGGTCGCTGCGCGCCTCTTTGACCTTGCCCAAGGCACCGAGCCCGCCTTGGGCGCCTGCCCAACTGCTGGTGACGATGCCAGACCAGATCCAGGCCTCGGCTGCGGTTGGGCGCTCCTTGGAGAAGGCATTGGCCTTGGCGGCCAACTGCTCGAAGGCATCGGCGCGTTTACCCTCGGGTGTTTCGTACTGGATTTTTGCCCATTGCTGTTGAATATCGCTCAGGCGTTGTTGGTCGGTGGCGTCCATGGCCCACAGTGAGGTGCTTGATACGGTGGCCAGCAGGGCGATCAGCAGTTTTTTCATGGTTTGTTTTTCTCCGTGGAGCCAATATGGCTGAAGCGTCTGATCAACGGCAGCTGCTTGCGCAGGGCGCGGTCTACCAGGCTTGGCAGCAGGTTATTGAGGCTTACAAAAAAACGCTCAGGCCAGCCCAGGTAAAGGTCGCGGCGGTCACCGGCAATGGCGTGGATCACGGCGTTGGCGACCATTTCCGGGTCGTCGGTATTGGCTTTCAGGGCGTCATTGAGCGCCTGTGCAGCCGCGCTGTTCATGCGTGTCTGGGTCGCTCGTGGGGCCACATAAAGTACGTTCACCCGGGTATCGGCCAGCTCTCGACGCAGTGCTTCGGAAAAGCCGCGCAAGGCGAATTTGCTGGCGCAGTAGGGGGAGTACCCGGGGTAGCCGATCGAACCATAGGTTGAACCGACATTGACCACCATTGCTGCTGGGGCCTCTCTGAGAAGTGGCAACAGCAAGCGTGTCAGCGAAATCGGGGCGATGATGTTCAGGTCCAGCATGTGGCTGATGTCGCTGTCTTCCAGTTGCTCAAGCATGGCGAACTGGTTTACCCCGGCGGCGTTGATCAGCAGGTTGATGCCGCCCATGGCCTGGGCGGCATTCTGCACTTTATGCCGGTCTGCGGCACTGGTCAGGTCTGCCGACACCCAGCGCAGCTGGCTGGGGTAACGCGTCATGCTTGGGCGCAAGGCGTCTTCATGGCGAGACACCGCCAGTACCTGAGCGCCGCTGGCGAGCAGCGCATTGGTGATTGCCAGACCAATGCCACCACTGGCACCGGTGAGTACGACCCGGGCTTCATTGAGCCGCATGATTGCTCTCCAGCAGGGTTGGTGCCTGGGTGTTTTGCGGCAGTGCCCGGAACATGTCCGCATACAACCGGTAGACCACTTTCGAGGCATGAATGACCGCGGCCTGATCAGCCGGGTCGTCGAGGCGGTCCATCAGTTTGCGGTAGGTCTGCATGTGCCCGATATCCAGCGCGCCATGGGAGTTCAGGTAGCTGAAGGCCTCCTCAGGCAGTGCCAGGCGGTCGCGAATGCGTTCGGCGGCATGGGTTGCCAGGGCGATGCTGGTGCCTTCAAGCACGTTGACCATCCCGAACAGGCCCACCGGGTTGCCACGTGCGATCAGGTCATAGAGAAACGCAACCATCAGCTCGATGGGTTGATCGGGTTGGCCGGTGCGCACCGCTTCACGGTCGCCGCCGCAGGCGACGATATCGTTCAGTACCCACTGCTCATGGCCGTACTCGTCTTCGATGTATTCGCACACTGCGTGGCGCAACCACTCCAGTCGCTCGGGCAGGCGTGCACCGCAGGCCATCATCAGCGGTACGGTATGGCGAACATGGTAGTAGGCCTGAATCAGGAAGGCCCGATAGCTCTCCAGTGTGACCTCACCGGCCAGTGCCTTGCGGATGACCGGCACTTCAAACAGCGCGCTGCGTTCCTGGGCGGTTGCAGCTTGCAGGGTTTCAAAAAAACTCATGACGACAGTTCCTCAGAACGATTAAAGGAGTCCAGTGCCGCGTGGTATTGCTCAAGGATGGCATCGCGGCGTGGTCGGCCATTGGCGGTCAGCAAGCCATTGGCAGGGGTAAAGGGTTGAGGCAAACGCAGCCACTGATGAACGCGTGCGTAGTCGGGCAGGGCTGTATTGGCCTTGGCTACGGCATCGGCAAGGGCCTGGTCGCTGCAGCTCGGGTCATGAGGCCAGAGCAGGGCTGCGTTATAGGGCAGGGCTTCGCCATGCACGAATGCCTGGGCAATGACCCCGCCTTGGGTGAGTTCTGCTTCCACCCACTCGGGATTGACGTTACGGCCGTAGCTGGTGACGAACTGATGCTTCTTGCGGCCCTTGATGTACAGAAAGCCTTCGTCATCGAACTCACCGATGTCGCCACTGGCCAGCCACGCTGCCGGTTGGGCCGGGTTGCCCAGGTAGCCGAGCATGGTCGAGCCTTGAATCAGTACTTCGCCGTCATCAGCCAGCTTGACCTGTACATGGGGCAATGGTCGCCCAACGCTTCCCGGCCTGATAGCGCCAGGTACGTTCAAGCACACCACCGAGGCGCACTCGGACAAGCCGTAGCCTTCATAGGCCGGTATGCCGAGTTGGTGTGCACCTTGAAGCAGGCCTGGGGATACCCGTGCACCGCCTACCGCGGCAAAGCGCAGGCAGGAAGGATCGAATGCCTGCGCTTGCGTGGCGCCTACTAGCAGTTGCAGCAATTGCGGGACCAGAATCAGGCTGTGTGGGCGGCGTTCTGCCAGGCAGCGCAGGAAGGTCGGGGTATCGACGCCGCTGGCGCCACGAATACCCAGGCGGGCCTGGCTAGGCAGGCTTAGCACCGCACCTGCAAAGAGGGCGGCATAGCAACCGAGGTTTTCCAGCAGGATCGCCAAGGGCAGCAGTGCCAGGTGATGATCAGGCTTTACAGGCTCACTGGCCGCCGCCAGCTCTCGGGCCACCCGCAGGAAACTGTCGGCACTGAGGCACACGCCTTTGGGGGCGCCGGTCGTGCCCGATGTGAAGGTGATCTTCGCGGTTCCCTCTGGCAGTACCACGGCTGAGACCGCGGCCTTGCTCCACAGGGTGCCCTGGAAGCGGTAGCCTGCCGCTTCGAGTTCGCTTGCCATGCCGGAGTCAGCGACGACCAGCGGTGCCTGGCATTGCTCAAGGCAGTGCTGGCGTTGCGCAGGGCTGAAAAAGGGCGGCAGGGTAAGGCATGGGCGCTCTTCAAAGAGCACGGCCAGGTCCCACAGCATCGCCTCGGGGCTGTTGTCCAGCGCGAGCACTACACAGCCTTCAGGCTGCTCGCTGAGTAACCGGCGGCGATAATTGACCTCTGACCACAGCGCTTCATAGTCCAGGCGCAGTTCGTCACCCCATAGGGCCAGAGCAAAAGGGCGCTCCTGTGCATGGCGTTGCAGTTGATTTTCAAACAGGCTCAGTTCAGGCGACATTGCAGGTCTCCCGGTCGACGGGTGGCAAGCCAAGTCGTTTGAACAGCCCGGCCTTGGCCAAGTGTTGGAAACCACTGCAGATGTTGCCGATGTGGACACTCGGGCGGCTGTCGTAATACTGGCCCCACGTGTGGCGCTCATCGCCCAGGCGCTGAGGATCTGCTGCGCACAGGGTGGTAGGTTTCAAACCGAGGCGATGGAAACTGTTGACCAGGCCGGTACTGCCGGTAAACGAGACCCACTGAAAGCCTGCAGCACCTAGTAGCCAGGTCATGGTGATGATGCTCAGGCGGGCGCTGCCGGTATCGCTGGCGGCCAGATTGCCGACTTCGACAATGCAGTCGCGCTGCGTCGGTTGCTCGTTCTCTGACGGGATGTAGTGCTCGATTGGCGCATCCAGATACTGTTCCAGAAACAACCGTGAGGTGCTGGCGCGGCGAAGGCCTGCGACGGCACACAAGGCATTGTTCTGGTCTTTCAGGCCAAACAGCTCAGGCATGAAGTGACGTATGTCGGCGCCATGTACCAAGCTAAAACGCTGGCGGATGAAGTCCTCGAACAGTGGGCGCTCATCGCTGTTGGGCAACGCGTGCGCCAGGCTCAACATCGCGCTGTTCTCAGGTGCCAGCCGAAGCGGTAAAGCGAAGGGCCAAATGGTGTCGGTGGGCTCAGGCATCGTGCTTGCTCCTGTATATCGTTGGGAGCAAGTGTCGACGAGTTTTCTTAAGGAAGCCTGAAGGTGCGCAGGCTAGAGCGGCTGATTACTTGGGATAGAGGGGTGGCAGGCTACTACTTTCGCCGGGTGTCGGTTGAGTCTGTTCAGCGGTTGGGATAGTGCCAATGGCCCGCCACAGCTCTTCGCCTTGCCAGTATTGTCCGGTTTCGCTGTAAAGCGCGCCGTTCAGACCATCCAGGGCATCGGACAATGGAACGAAGCGAGCCGCCATTTCGGCAAGGGTTTCGGGTTGCTGGCGCGCCCAGGCGTCGAGGGCCTGCCGGGTGGCCTGCGGGTCGTTGGCCTGGCAGGCGCGTTTGAGGTCGTCGAGCAGGGTGCGCGGGCTCGGGCCGCTTTGAGCCGCACGCAGCACGGCCGGTTGTGAGCGGGCCCGCCACCAGAGGGCAAAGCCACTCAAGGTGGTCAGGGCCAGTATCAGTGTGCTGAGTTGCCAGGGCCAGAGCGGGCCGTTTTCAAGGGGGGTCGACGTGCTCGGCGTTTCAGCGCTGAGTGCCGGGTTGTCCTGAATCTGCAAGGTTCGCGCGGGCAGACTGCTGCGCTCCAGATGGTCTTCTCGGGTGTTCCACCAAATGACCTCCTGGTTGGGCAGCTCCAGTGTGCCCGCATGCGTTGGCACCAGCGCCTCGCGCTCTTCGCGACTACCGAGCAGGCCGCGGTCGTTGATCTCGTTACGCAGTTGCGGTTGGTCAGGGTAGTGGCGCAGGCCTATGACCTCAGTGTTCGCCAGCGGTGGTATCTGTGTGCTGGACAGGCCTTCGGCCTTGATGGTCACTGTACGGGTCAGGGAGTCGCCAATCTGGGTTGAGGCTTGCGTCGGGTCCGGGCTCCAGTGTTCTTCCAGGGTCAGGTTGCGCGCCGGTAGCCAAGGCGTGTTGGCCGGGTAAGTGGCTGGTATGGGTTTGGCCAACAAGGTAATCGGTGCAGAGCTCACGTGGGTCTGTTTGCCACTGCGCGGGGCGCTGTCTTGATCTGTCGCCGGTTCTACGGTGGTGGCACTGAAGGTCAGGGACGGAATGGTCACGTTGCCGCTTTGCTGTGGGTAGATCGCATAGCGCATTTCGATCACGCCATGGCGTACACCGTTGATTTCCTTCTCGTAGGTCCGTGATTCGCCCAGCGGCTCTACCTTCGCGCCCTCCAGCTGGAGCCGGCTCAGGCTACTGTCATCGTACAGGGCTACCGAGTGGTAGATCCTCAGGGTTAAAACGGCTTGGGCCTGAACATAAATGCTGTCCTGGTCGAGGCTGGCTTCGATGAACACCGGAGCCAGGTTCTCGACCACGTTATCCTGTGCTTGCAGCACCTGAAGCTCAATCGGCTGGCTGCTGACCTCGCCCAGCTGCAGCGCGGGTATTTGCAGGCTGCCACTTTGACGCGGAAGCAGGGTGATGATCCAGCGTGTACTGGCTTGGGTTTCGCCATTGAGGGTGGTCAGGTTGTTCACCTGGCGAGTATCGCGAACCTCAAAATTGGCCTGCAGGGGCTCCAGGTCTGGCTTGCCGAACTGGGTGATGTCCTGGGTTTGAAGGGTCAGCTCGAGCGTTTCACCGGCGTTCAGGCGTGTGCGGTCGACGCTGGCAAGCAACGCGGCGGCCTGTACCTGCAGGCTGAGGGCAAGGCTGAAAACGAGGGCGCAGGCGCGTCTCATCAATGAGTTTCCTGGTGTTGTTGCTGTTCATACCAAAATTTTCGGCGCAGCAGTTCGGCAGGGTTGTCCGGGATCTGTCGCAACCACTGCTCAAGGGCCTGGCGCTGTTCGGCGTCAAGGCTGCTGTCGCTTGGCCGTTGCGGCGGATGAGTGGTTTCATCATCCTGGTCGCCGCTGTTCCCTTGCTGCGTTTGTTCTGCACCTGACGACGGGTTCTGGCCTTGCTGTTCTTGTGCGCTTTGAGTGTCTTGCTCGCTGTCAGCCGCGGCGGTACTGCGGCTATCCGTGTTGCTGTCAGTCGTTGTACCGGGCGCGTTCTGTTCGGTTTCCGTTTCAGTGGCCGCCGCCTGTTCCTGCTCGGCAGCTTTTTGCTGGCGCAGTAGTTGCTCGACCAGTGCTTTGTTCGTAATGGCCGGCTGAAGTTCCGGTTGGCGCTCCAGCGCCTGTTCATAAGCATCCACGGCAGCCTCCAACTCTCCGCTGCGTGCGAGGGCGTTACCGCGATTGTAGTGGGCAGCCGCCGTGTTGCTTTCAGCGAACAGGCGCACCGCGCCGGCATAGTCACCGGCCTCGTACAGTGCCAGGGCTTTCCATTGCGGGTTCTGGAAGCGTTGTGCTGCCTCGGCGGGGCGTTGTTGTTCAAGCAGGCGCTGGCCTTGTTGGTCCGGGCGTAGCCACAGGTCATCAAGTTCAAAGGCATGGCTGGGTTGTGGCAGCACCCACAGCAACGGCAGGCAGAACAGCCAGCCGCGACGGCCCGCACAGGCCGCCAGCAACAAGAGCGGCAGCAGCAGCCAGTAGCCCTGATCGGCCCAACTGTCCAACTGCACCGTCTGGCCATCGTCATGCAATGCCCGGGGCGGGGCGAACAGGCCGAGGCCGCGCAGGTCCAGGTCGTCGATTCGGGCATGGCGGTACTTGCCGCCGGTTTCCATGACAAACTCCCTCAGGCTTGCGCTGTCCAGGCGGGGCATGAGAATCGTGCCCTCGGCATCCTTGAGGAATTCGCCATTACTCTGTTTTACCGGTGCGCCCTCTGCGCTGCCAATACCTAGCATCAGCAGCTTTGGTCCCTTGCGGCCCAGCGCCTGGACGATGCCTTGCCGTTCCTCGGTGCTCAACGAGGAGCCAATCAGCAGCAAACGGCCTTGGCCAAGGCCAGCTTGTGACAGCAGGGCCAGGCCTTTGCGTACGGCCAGGTCAGCGCGTTGCCCGGTTTGCGGCATGATTGAGGGGTCCAGGGCTTCAAGCAGGTTGCGGCTGGTGTCCAGGTCGTCGGACAGCGGCACCAGTGTATGCGCGCTGCCGGCATAGACGATGATCGCGGTCTGGCTGTCGCGGCGATGCTCGAGCAGGTCGAGCAGTTTTCGACGTGCCTGCTCCAGGCGGTTGGGTGGGCTGTCAGTCGCAAGCATTTGCGGTGTCAGCTCCAGCAATACCACCAGAGGATCGGCTGGGCGCTGTCGGGTTTCCTCCAGGCGCTGCCAGCTCGGCCCCAGCAAGGCGATGACCGTCACGAGCCACGCCACCCCCAATGCCACCCACGGCAACTTGCTGTCGCGACCGCTGCCACCACCCAGCAGTACGGCGTGGAATGCCGGAGGCAAGATCATCTGCCAGCGCCCGGCACGCTTTTGGCGATGCCAGAGCTTCCACAGCAACCAGCCCAGCAGCGGTAGTACCAGCAGCCAGGCAGGGCGTAGCCATTGTGGCCAGAGTTCGATCATCGACGCCTCCGCAGGCGCAGACGCTTGAGGCGTTCGCGCCATTCAGGGTGCGGTTGCAGGAAGTGTCGGCTGCTGAGCAGGCGTTGCAGCGGATTGTCGTGCCAGCGCTCACGCACCACCAGCAACACGCTCAGCAGCAGCGCCAGTGCCAGTGGCCAGCTGTACAACGCCTCGGCAGTGCGGGCCTGCGTCGGTTGTTGGGCGACGGGCTCCAGGCGGTCGAGTGTTTCGCCAATAGCCGTCAATTCCTTGCCGTCGCGCGCGCGGAAATAGGCGCCATGGGTCAACTCGGCAATCTCCTTGAGCGAGGCTTCATCCAGGTCCAGGCTTGGGTTGATGCCAAGCAGGCCAGCAGTACCGCTCTGTTCGGGGTCTGCGCCGATGCCGATGGTGTAGATTTTCACGCTCTCCTGAGCTGCCAGGCGTGCGGCGGTCAGCGGATGGATCTGCCCGCCATTGTTGGCGCCGTCGGTGACCAGAATCAGCACCCGGCTTTGTGTCGGGCGTAGCCGCAAGCGCTTGACGGCAAGGCCGATGGCATCACCGATGGCGGTGTTCTTGCCGGCGATGCCAATCTGCGCTTCGTTGAGGAAGGTATGCACGGTGCGCCGGTCGAACGTCAGGGGGGCCTGAAGGTAGGCCTGGCTGCCGAACAGGATCAGGCCGATGCGGTCACCCTGACGGGCCTGGAGAAAATCGCCCAATAGCTGCTTTACCAGGGTCAGGCGGCTGACGTCGTCGTCCTGCCAGCGCATGTCGGGAAAGTCCATCGAGCCGGAAACATCCACGGCGACCATAAGATCACGGCCGCTGGCCGCCACGGGCACAGGCTCACCGAGCCATTGGGGCCGCGCGGCGGCCAGTAACAGCAACAGCCAGACGACGATAAACGGCGTCTGTTGCCGCCACGTGGGCAGGTTCAGCCGGGCGCGGCGTCCGGCCAGGCCTTCCAGTTCATCGAGGAAGGCAACCTTGAGCACCGGTTCGCCGCTGTCGGCGGCGGGCAGCAGCCAGCGCGCCAGCCAGGGTAGCGGAAAAAGGGCGAAGACCCACGGCCATGCCAGCTCAAACATGTTTGCGGATCCAGATCTCAACCGCCTGGGTCAGCCCGGCGATTGCTTTGTCATCGAGCTTGCACTCGGGTTTGTAGGCACCTTCGACCAGCACCATCCAACGCGTCAGGCCGGCAGCCGGGCAGCGATTGTCGAGAAACGCCAGCCATTGCCGACCATTGAGGGTGTGGCTATGGCTGCCAGGGTAATGATTGCGGCAGAGCCGCTTGAGCAGCGCATTGATCTGCTGCAACCAGGCACCGGCGGGTGCGCCGTCGTAGGGTTTGGTCAGGCGCGCCAACTCGGCCAGGGCCTCAAGGCGTATGGGGTCAAGCGGCAACTCGGCACGCACGATGGGTTTTTTCCCCGGCCGCCAGTGACGCAGGCGCCAGGCGCCCCAGCCGAGCAGCGGCAGGAGCAGGAGCAAGGCCCACCAGCCAGGTGCGGGTGGCCACAGACCAATCGGCTCCGGCGCGATCAAGGGTTGCAACTGTTCCAGGCCGTTCATCGTTTTTGCCCAGGACGTTGCGGATTGAGGTACTCGCGCAGTTGCTCGATCATTTCACTCTGGGTGCTCAAGGGCATGAGCACCACCCTCAGCTTCTGTGCCAGCAGCTCCCAGCGCTCGATGCGCGCCTCGCCCTGGCTGCGGTAGCTCTGGCGCAGGTTGGCGTCGAGGGTGTCCAGCTCCAGTTGCGCCCCCCGTTGGGCGAAACGCAACAAACCGGCTGCCGGCAGGGCATGATCCAGTGGATCGGAAAGCGGCAACAGCAGCAGGTCGCAATGGCGTGAGAGCAGGCTCAGTTGTTGTTCGACACTGGTGCTCAGCGCCCGCTCGTCACAGATTACGATGGCCAGGCTGCCGGGGCGCAGAACTTCCCGCGCGCGGCGCAAGGCCATGCCCAGGGTATCGCCTTGCGGTTGCGCTTCGGTGTGCAACGCCTGATTGGCGCGGGCCAGTCGGTTGAGCAACTGCAGCAGGCTTTGCTTGCTGCGCCGCGGCTTGATCTCGTAATAGGCGTTGTCGCCGAAGACCAGGCCACCGATACGATCATTGTGGCCCAGCGCCGCCCAGCCAATCAGCGCCGCAGCCTGGGCGGCAAGTACCGACTTGAACATCAGGCCGGAGCCGAAGAACAGCCGCTGGCTTTGTTCCACCAGGATGTAGATGGGGCGCTCGCGCTCTTCGTGGAACAGCTTGGTGTGCGGCTCCTGGGTGCGCGCCGTCACTCGCCAATCGATATTGCGCACGTCGTCTCCGGCTTGATAGACCCGCACCTGATCGAAGTCCACGCCACGTCCGCGCAGCTTCGAATGGTGCAAGCCGATCAGCGGGCTGCGTTGGCCGGGGGCGGCAAACAGCTGCACCTCGCGCACGCGATGCCGCATTTCGATCAGTTCTGAAAGACCGATGCGAATGCCTGGGGCCGCCAGCAGTTGAGAGGGCATGGGATCAGGCCACGGCAACGACGTCGAGGATGCGCTGGATCACCCGGTCCTGGTCAATACCGGCGGCTTCGGCTTCAAAGGAGAGAATGATGCGGTGACGCAGTACGTCGAACAGTACTGCCTGAATGTCTTCGGGGCTGACAAAGTCTCGGCCCGCCAACCAGGCGTGAGCCCGTGCGCAACGGTCCAGGGCGATGGAGCCACGAGGGCTGGCGCCATAGGCGATCCAGTCGGCCATCTCGGTGTCGAATTTGGCGGGAGTGCGGGTGGCCATGACCAGTTGTACCAGGTATTCCTCCACCGCATCGGCCATGTACAGGCCGAGGATTTCCTTGCGTGCGGCAAAAATGGCCTGCTGACTGACGCGACGTTCCGGCTTGGTTTCGCCGTTGAGGGCTTCGCCACGAGCCTGTTGAAGAATGCGTCGCTCGACGGCGGCATCCGGGAAACCGATTTTCACGTGCATCAGGAAGCGGTCGAGCTGTGCTTCAGGCAGCGGGTAAGTGCCTTCCTGTTCGATCGGGTTCTGGGTGGCCATCACCAGGAACAGGGGGGAGAGCTCATAGGTACTGCGCCCGACGCTGACCTGACGCTCGGCCATGGCTTCAAGCAAGGCCGACTGTACCTTGGCCGGTGCCCGGTTGATTTCATCGGCCAACACCAGGTTGTGAAAGATGGGGCCTTGCTGGAAGACAAAGCTGCCGGTTTCCGGACGGTAGATCTCGGTGCCGGTAATGTCGGCCGGAAGCAGATCCGGGGTGAACTGGATCCGGTGGAACTCGGCTTCGATGCCCTCGGCGAGTTCCTTGATCGCCTTGGTCTTGGCCAGGCCCGGCGCGCCTTCCACCAGCATATGGCCATCGGCAAGGAGCACGATCAGCAAGCGCTCGACCAGTTTTTCCTGGCCAAGAATCTGGGTTGAAAGAAAGGTGCGCAGCGCGATCAGCGCTTCACGATGTTCCATCGTCGAGGGTTCCTGGATAAAGAGCCGAGGTGCAGTCTGAAAAAGCCGTCGGCAGGGGTTGATACTTTAATCTATCCAGGGGCCCGGCGACTAACCTCCTTACAGTTCGCTGACGTAGGTGCCGGTGCCCTTGAGGATGTTCTGCAGGGTTTCTTCGACTTCAGCCAGGTCGCTGTCCGGCGTGCTGTGAGTGATTTCCAGGTGATCGTCACCGCCCAGTGCATCCGCGTCGCCAGGCGCAACCTCGATCAACAGGCGTTGCGGGCCGAGGGTGATCTTCAGGCCGTCGAGGGTCGAAGGCTCGTCATCGAGGGTGATTTCCACCTCGTCTTCGTCCGGGTAACGGGTCATCAGGAACATTTCGCCCTTGTCACTGATGCAACACAGCGTCGCCATGTTGTCTTCTTCGTCGTCGCACGGGGTGGCCATCAATTGGGCGGTGGTCAGTTGCATGGAAGGCTCGATCAATAAGGTGAGGCATGATTCTGCCAGTGTTCAGCTGGCGGATAAACGTCAGCCTGCACGTCAATGACCGAATATGTCGCAGCGGCGCAAGCAGGTGCCTCCCAGGCCTCGTTAAGCTGCGTTGTCGATGGTCACCCGTAAAGACACAGCCTAGCTCTGGAGCGGCAGTCGTTTTTGCAGATGCTCATCCGTTGAATTGGTGAATGTGACCAATGGTTTTACCGTCTTCCTGCTCAGGGTTGGCTATCGTTGACCCGTATCAGGCGCACGCGCACGACGCTTCTCTCAATAATAAAGCCCAAGCGGAGTACCACAGATGGCGTTCTTCACCGCAGCCAGCAAAGCCGACTTCCAGCATCAACTGCAAGCGGCCCTGGCGCAGCACATCAGCGAACAGGCACTGCCACAAGTGGCGCTGTTCGCCGAGCAATTCTTCGGCATCATCTCTCTGGACGAACTGACCCAGCGTCGCCTTTCCGACCTGGCGGGCTGCACCCTTTCAGCCTGGCGCATGCTGGAGCGTTTCGATCACGCCCAGCCGCAGGTTCGTGTCTACAACCCCGACTACGAACGTCATGGCTGGCAGTCGACGCATACCGCCGTCGAAGTGCTGCATCATGATCTGCCGTTTCTGGTCGACTCGGTACGCACCGAGCTGAACCGGCGCGGCTACAGCATCCACACGCTGCAGACCACGGTATTGAGTGTCCGCCGCGGCGCCAAGGGCGAACTGCTGGACATTCTGCCCAAGGGCACCCAGGCAGAGGGCGTTCTGCAAGAATCGCTGATGTACCTGGAGATTGATCGCTGCGCCAACGCCGCCGAGCTGAACCTGCTGACCCGCGAGTTGGAGCAGGTGCTGGCTGAAGTACGGGTTGCCGTTGCCGATTTCGAGCCGATGAAAGCCAAGGTGCGAGAAATGCTCGCGCTGGTCGAGCAGACCGCCTATGCCCCGGCCGAGGCTGAAAAGGCCGAGGTCAAGGGTTTCCTCGAGTGGCTGGTGGGCAACCACTTCACCTTCCTTGGCTACGAGGAGTTCGTGGTCGGTAATGATGCCCAAGGCGCTCATCTGCAGTACGACGAACAGTCCTTCCTGGGCCTGGCCCGCTTGCTGCGCACCGGCCTGACCGTCGATGAATTGCGCATTGAAGACTACGCGGTCAACTACCTCAGGGAACCGTTGCTGCTGTCCTTTGCCAAGGCGGCTCATCCGAGTCGGGTACACCGTCCGGCCTACCCGGATTACGTGTCGATTCGCCAGTTGGATGCTGACGGCAAGGTGATCAAGGAATGCCGTTTCATGGGCCTCTACACCTCGACGGTGTACGGGGAGAGCGTGCGGGCGATTCCTTATATTCGCGGCAAGGTTGCCGAAATCGAGCGTCGTTCGCTCTTCGACCCCAAGGCGCACCTGGGCAAGGAACTGGCGCAGGTGCTGGAAGTCCTGCCCCGCGACGACCTGTTCCAGACGCCAGTCGACGAGTTGTTCACTACCGTCATGTCGATTGTGCAGATCCAGGAACGCAACAAGATCCGCGTCTTCCTGCGCAAGGACCCTTACGGCCGCTTCTGCTACTGCCTAGCCTATGTGCCGCGTGACATCTACTCCACCGAAGTGCGGCAGAAAATCCAGCAGGTCCTGATGGATCGCCTGAAAGCCACCGATTGCGAGTTCTGGACCTTCTTCTCCGAGTCCGTGCTGGCGCGTGTGCAGCTGATTTTGCGGGTTGACCCGAAGAACCGCATCGAAATCGATCCGCAGCAGCTGGAAAACGAAGTCATTCAGGCCTGCCGTTCGTGGCAGGACGACTACGTCAGCCTGACCGTAGAAAGCTTTGGTGAAGCTCAGGGCACCAATGTTCTGGCGGACTTCCCTAAAGGCTTCCCGGCCGGTTACCGCGAGCGCTTTGCCGCCCATTCGGCGGTGGTCGACATGCAGCACCTGCTGGCGCTTTCCGAGCACAAGCCGCTGGTAATGAGTTTCTATCAGCCGCTGACCCAGACCGGTAAGCATCAACTGTTTTGCAAGCTGTACCACGCCGATACGCCGTTGGCGCTGTCTGACGTGCTGCCGATCCTGGAAAACCTTGGCCTGCGCGTACTGGGCGAGTTCCCGTATCGCCTGCGTCATGCCAATGGTCGCGAATTCTGGATTCATGACTTCGCCTTCACCTACAGCGAAGGCCTGAACCTGGACATCCAGCAACTCAACGACACCTTGCAGGATGCCTTTGTCCACATCGTCAATGGCGATGCGGAGAACGACGCGTTCAACCGTCTGGTACTGACTGCAGGCCTACCATGGCGCGATGTTGCGCTGCTGCGTGCCTATGCCCGCTACCTCAAGCAGATTCGCCTGGGCTTCGATCTGGGCTACATCGCCAGTACCTTGAACAACCACACGGATATCGCCCGCGAGCTGGTGCGACTGTTCAAGACCCGCTTCTACCTGGCGCGCAAACTCAACGTTGAAGACCTGGACGACAAGCAGCAACGGTTGGAGCAGGCGATCCTCAGTGCCCTGGACGACGTTCAGGTGCTCAACGAAGACCGCATCCTGCGACGCTACCTGGACCTGATCAAGGCCACCCTGCGGACCAACTTCTACCAGCCTGATGCCAATGGCCATAACAAGTCCTACTTCAGCTTCAAGTTCAATCCGAAGCTGATCCCTGAACTGCCAAAACCAGTGCCGAAGTTCGAGATATTCGTCTATTCGCCACGGGTCGAGGGTGTGCACCTGCGTTTCGGCAACGTAGCGCGCGGTGGCCTGCGCTGGTCCGACCGTGAGGAAGACTACCGGACTGAAGTGCTGGGCCTGGTGAAGGCGCAACAGGTGAAGAACTCGGTGATTGTCCCGGTCGGTGCCAAGGGTGGTTTCCTCCCGCGTCGCCTGCCGCTGGGCGGCAGCCGTGATGATATTCAGGCTGAAGGTATCGCCTGCTACCGCATCTTCATCTCTGGCCTGTTGGACATTACCGACAACCTCAAGGACGGCGCCCTGGTGCCGCCGGCCAATGTGGTGCGCCACGACGACGATGACCCGTACCTGGTGGTCGCGGCCGACAAGGGCACCGCGACCTTCTCCGACATCGCCAACGGCATTGCCATCGACTACGGCTTCTGGCTCGGCGATGCCTTCGCCTCGGGCGGCTCGGCCGGTTACGACCACAAGAAGATGGGCATCACGGCCCGCGGCGCCTGGGTTGGTGTGCAGCGGCATTTCCGCGAGCGCGGTATCAACGTCCAGGAAGACCCGATCAGTGTGATCGGCATTGGCGACATGGCCGGTGACGTCTTCGGTAACGGCTTGCTGATGTCCGACAAGCTGCAACTGGTCGCGGCATTCAACCACCTGCACATTTTCATCGATCCGAACCCGGAGCCCGCCAGCAGCTTCGCCGAACGCAAGCGGTTGTTCGACTTGCCGCGTTCAGCCTGGAGCGACTACGACACCAGCATCATGTCCGAGGGCGGCGGGATCTTCCCGCGCAGCGCCAAAAGCATCGCGATTACCCCGCAGATGAAAGCGCGCTTTGCCATCGAAGCCGACAAGCTGACCCCGACCGAGTTGCTCAATGCGTTGCTCAAGGCGCCGGTTGACTTGCTGTGGAACGGCGGTATCGGCACTTACGTCAAATCGAGTGAAGAGAGCCACGCCGATGTGGGCGACAAGGCCAACGACGCCCTGCGCGTCGACGGTAACGAGTTGCGCTGCAAAGTGGTGGGCGAGGGCGGCAACCTCGGCATGACCCAACTTGGCCGTGTCGAGTTCGGCCTGAACGGCGGTGCAACCAACACCGACTTCATCGATAACGCCGGTGGCGTGGACTGCTCTGACCACGAGGTCAATATCAAGATCCTGCTCAACGAAGTGGTGCAGGCTGGCGACATGACCGAGAAGCAGCGCAACCAGCTGCTGGGCAGCATGACCGAGGAAGTCTCCGCGCTGGTGCTGGGCAACAACTACAAGCAGACCCAGGCGTTGTCGCTGGCCGCACGCCGTGCCAAGGAGCGCATTGCCGAGTACAAGCGCCTGATGGCTGACCTGGAAAGCCGTGGCAAGCTGGACCGCGCCATCGAGTTCCTGCCGAGCGAAGAGCAACTGGCTGAGCGTCTGGCGGCAAACCAGGGCCTGACCCGCGCTGAATTGTCGGTACTGATCTCCTACAGCAAGATCGACCTCAAGGAGGCGCTGCTCAAGTCGCTGGTGCCGGACGACGACTACCTGACCCGTGACATGGAGACGGCGTTCCCGCCGTCGTTGGTCAACAAGTTCGCCGAGGCCATGCGTCGCCATCGCCTGAAACGCGAGATCGTCAGTACCCAGATCGCCAACGACCTGGTCAACAACATGGGCATCACCTTCGTCCAGCGGCTCAAGGAGTCCACGGGCATGAGCCCGGCGAACGTTGCCGGCGCCTATGTCATCGTGCGCGACATCTTCCACCTGCCGCACTGGTTCCGCCAGATCGAGGCACTGGACTATCAGGTTTCGGCCGAGGTGCAGTTGACCCTGATGGACGAGCTGATGCGTCTTGGGCGTCGCGCTACTCGCTGGTTCCTGCGTAGCCGTCGTAACGAACAGGATGCCGGGCGCGACGCGGCGCACTTCGGGCCGAAAATCGCTGCGCTGGGCCTGAAACTGGACGAGCTGCTGGAAGGCCCGACCCGTGAACGCTGGCAGGCCCGCTACCAGGGCTTCGTCGAAGCCGGTGTGCCGGAGTTGCTGGCGCGAATGGTTGCCGGTACGACGCACCTGTACACACTGTTGCCGATCATCGAAGCGTCCGACGTGACCGGGCAAGACCCGGCCGAAGTGGCCAAGGCCTTCTTCGCCGTGGGCAGCGCCCTGGACCTGACCTGGTACCTGCAGGAAATCAGCAACCTGCCAGTGGAAAACAACTGGCAGGCCCTGGCACGCGAAGCGTTCCGTGACGACATCGACCTGCAGCAGCGAGCAATTACCATCTCGGTATTGCAGATGGTCGATGCCCCGCAGGACATGGACGCCCGGGTGGCATTGTGGATGGGGCAGCATGCGGTGATGGTGCAGCGCTGGCGCGTCATGCTTGAGGAGTTGCGTGCGGCGACGGGGACGGACTACGCGATGTATGCCGTGGCCAACCGTGAACTGGTGGACCTGGCGTTGAGCGGTCAGTCGACGCTCTGATGCCGGGGTAACAGAACCAGGCTGCTGACAAACCCCCGCTTTTTAGCGGGGGTTTGTTTTTAGGCTAACGATGCAGGCATCCCAGAGGCCGCGCTAGCTGTGGGAGCGGGTCTTGCCCGCGATGCAGGCGCCGCGCACTCACAGGCACCGAGCCGAGGCCATCGCAGGCAAGCCTGCTCCAACAGAGTCCGCGCTAGCTGTGGGAGCGGGTCTTGCCCGCGATACAGACGCCGCGCACTCACAGGCAC
>NZ_JAZBQR010000008.1:0-153744 GCF_036348395.1 Pseudomonas sp. AL 58 | reverse complement strand
CCATCGCAGGCAAGCCTGCTCCAACAGAGTCCGCGCTAGCTGTGGGAGCGGGTCTTGCCCGCGATACAGACGCCGCGATCTCACGGGCACCGCGCCGAGGCCATCGCAGGCAAGCCTGCTCCCACAGGGTAGGAGCCGGGCTTGCCCGCGATACAGGCGCCGCGCACTCACGGGCACCGCGCCGAGGCCATCGCAGGCAAGCCTGCTCCAACAGAGTCCGCGCTAGCTGTGGGAGCGGGTCTTGCCCGCGATACAGACGCCGCGATCTCACGGGCACCGCACCGAGGCCATGCATCCGACCTTACTCCCACGCGTTCCTGGGTGTTATTTGAAGCGCCGCTCTACGCCTTTTTCCACCAGGATCTTCGCGGAGATCTCTTCCACCGAGAAGTGAGTGGAGTTGATGTGCGGAATGTTCTCGCGGCGGAACAGGTTTTCCACTTCACGCACTTCGAATTCGCACTGGGCAAAGCTGGCATAGCGACTGTTGGGCTTGCGCTCGTGGCGGATCGCGGTGAGGCGGTCCGGGTCGATGGTCAGGCCGAACAACTTGTGCTGGTGTTTTTTCAGCGCCGTGGGCAACTGCAGGCGTTCCATGTCGTCTTCGGTCAGCGGGTAGTTGGCTGCGCGGATGCCGAATTGCATGGCCATGTACAGGCAGGTCGGGGTCTTGCCGCAACGGGATACACCCACCAGAATCAAGTCGGCCTTGTCGTAGTAGTGCGTGCGCGCGCCGTCGTCGTTGTCCAGCGCGAAGTTCACCGCCTCGATACGCTCCATGTAGTTGGAGTTGCCACCGATCGAATGGGATTTGCCCACTGAGTAGGAAGAGTGCGCGGTCAGCTCTTGTTCCAGAGGGGAGAGGAAGGTTGAAAAGATATCGATCATGAAGCCATTGGAGGTCGCCAGTACCTCGCGAATGTCTTGATTGACGATGGTGTCGAAGATGATCGGACGCGCCCCGTCGCGTTCTGCGGCAGCATTGATTTGCTGTACCATGGTGTGCGCTTTTTCCACGCTATCAATGTACGGTCGCGTGAATTTATTGAAGGGAATGTTCTCGAACTGCGCTAGTAGGCTTTGTCCCAGGGTCTCGGCGGTGATGCCGGTGCCATCGGAAATAAAGAAAGCAGATCGTTTCATTTGCGCCATGGGCCTTAAGCTGGTGACGAATCTTGGATATGATAGGTTCGGTTTGCCGAACAACCCTTGTCGGCATTCTCACTTATTTTCCAGGTCCAGGCCACAAGCGCCCGGCACGTTCCTAGCGAAATCGCCGGCGTCCTGAGCTTTTCCAATACAGTTAGTGGAGAGATCACCTTGGTAGAGTACGTAGTTTCCCTCGATAAGCTCGGCGTCCATGATGTGGAGCATGTGGGGGGCAAGAACGCATCCCTCGGCGAGATGATCAGTAACCTTGCCGGCGCCGGTGTATCGGTTCCTGGCGGCTTTGCCACTACGGCTCAGGCATACCGTGATTTTCTTGAGCAGAGTGGCCTGAACGAGCGTATCCACGCCGCACTCGACGCGCTGGACGTGGACGACGTCAACGCCCTGGTAAAAACCGGTGCGCAGATTCGTCAGTGGGTGATGGACGCAGAGTTCCCGGCGCGTCTGGATGCCGAAATCCGCACCGCCTTTGCTGAAATGTCCCAGGGCAACCCGAACATGGCCGTCGCCGTGCGTTCCTCGGCCACTGCCGAAGACTTGCCAGACGCCTCGTTCGCGGGTCAGCAGGAGACCTTCCTGAATATTCGTGGCGTGGACAACGTGATCCGCGCCGCCAAGGAGGTATTTGCCTCCCTGTTCAACGACCGTGCCATTGCTTACCGTGTGCACCAGGGCTTCGACCACAAGCTGGTCGCTCTATCGGCTGGCGTGCAGCGCATGGTCCGCTCCGAAACCGGTACCGCCGGTGTGATGTTCACCCTCGACACCGAGTCGGGCTTCCGTGACGTGGTTTTCATCACTGGCGCCTACGGCCTGGGCGAGACCGTGGTGCAAGGCGCGGTGAACCCGGACGAATTTTACGTCCACAAGAACACCCTGCAGGCAGGCCGTCCGGCCATCCTGCGCCGCAACCTGGGCAGCAAGGCAATCAAGATGATCTACGGCGACGAGGCCAAGGCCGGTCGTTCGGTCAAGGTCGTCGATGTTGATCGTGCCGACCGCGCCCGTTTCTGCCTCAGCGATGCCGAAGTCACCGAGCTGGCCAAGCAGGCCATGATCATCGAGCAGCACTACCAGCGCCCGATGGACATCGAGTGGGCCAAGGACGGTGATGACGGCAAGCTGTACATCGTTCAGGCCCGTCCTGAAACGGTGAAGAGCCGTTCCAGTGCCAATGTCATGGAACGCTACCTGCTCAAGGAAACCGGCAAAGTGCTGGTGGAAGGCCGTGCCATCGGTCAGCGCATCGGCGCTGGCAAGGTGCGCGTGATCCACGATATCGCCGAAATGGACAAGGTCCAGCCAGGCGACGTGCTGGTATCGGACATGACCGACCCGGACTGGGAACCGATCATGAAGCGCGCCAGCGCGATCGTTACCAACCGGGGTGGCCGTACTTGCCACGCCGCGATCATTGCGCGTGAGCTGGGCATCCCTGCCGTCGTGGGTTGTGGTAACGCCACCCAGGTGCTCAAAGACGGCCAGGGCGTGACGGTTTCCTGCGCCGAGGGCGACACCGGTTTCATCTTCGAAGGTGAGCTGGGCTTCGATGTGCGTCAGAACTCGGTCGACGCCATGCCTGACCTGCCGTTCAAGATCATGATGAACGTCGGTAACCCTGATCGTGCATTCGACTTCGCCCAGTTGCCCAACGCCGGTGTCGGCCTGGCGCGCCTGGAGTTCATCATCAACCGCATGATCGGCGTGCACCCGAAAGCACTGCTGAACTACGCCGGTTTGCCGCAAGAGCTGAAAGACAGCGTCGACAAGCGTATCGCCGGCTACGATGACCCAGTGGGCTTCTACGTCGAGAAACTGGTCGAAGGCATCAGCACCCTGGCAGCAGCGTTCTGGCCTAAGAAGGTGATCGTGCGCCTGTCGGACTTCAAGTCCAACGAATACGCCAACCTGATCGGCGGCAAGCTCTACGAGCCGGAAGAAGAAAACCCGATGCTGGGCTTCCGTGGCGCCTCGCGTTACATCAGCGAGTCGTTCCGCGACTGCTTCGAGCTCGAGTGCCGTGCGCTCAAGCGTGTGCGCAACGAAATGGGCCTGACCAACGTCGAGATCATGGTACCGTTCGTCCGCACCCTTGGCGAAGCCAGCCAGGTGGTCGACCTGTTGGCCGAAAACGGCCTGGGCCGTGGCGTGAACGGTCTGCGCGTGATCATGATGTGCGAACTGCCATCCAACGCCATCCTGGCCGATGAGTTCCTGGAGTACTTCGATGGTTTCTCCATCGGCTCCAACGACCTGACCCAACTGACCCTGGGCCTGGACCGTGACTCCGGGATCATCGCCCACCTGTTCGATGAGCGTAACCCTGCGGTCAAGAAGCTGTTGGCCAACGCCATCCAGGCGTGCAACAAGGCCGGCAAGTACATCGGTATCTGTGGCCAAGGCCCATCCGACCATCCGGACCTGGCCAAGTGGCTGATGGAACAGGGGATCGAGAGCGTCTCGCTGAACCCTGACTCCGTGCTTGAGACCTGGTTCTTCCTGGCCGAGGGGCAAGGCGCAGCAAACTGATGCGCTGAAATGAAGCGCTCGATCGCCGGAGTTTGGCGTTCGAGCGCTTCCACCGAATTTTTCAGGGCGTGTTCCAGTGATGGTGCTCGCCCTTTTTTGTGCAAGAGATCTATGCAAAGCAGCAGTAGCCTTTTCCCCGTGGCCTTGCTCAGTGCCGAGCGCCGGGGAGACCTGAGCGAAGATGTCTACCGCCTCAAGGCTGGCAACAGCCCTGATCGCACGGTAGAACTGGCGGTGACACGACTGGGCCTGGCTGATCAGGAGCAGGTTCGTGGTGTGCCGGTGATTCTTCTGCACGGCAGTTTTTCCAACCGGCGTTTTTGGTACTCGCCGCGGGGTATCGGCCTGGGTGCCCATCTGGCTCGGGCCGGTTTCGATGTCTGGATGCCAGAAATGCGTGGGCATGGCCTGTCGCCGCGTAACCGCGAGTACCGGCAAAACCGCGTGGCCGACTATGCTCGCTATGACCTGCCGGCGATTGCCGCGTTTGTGCGTGAGCAGGCGGGTCAGGTGCCGCATTGGCTGGGGCACTCCTTGGGAGGGACGACCTTGGCGGCGGCGCTGGGGGGTAGCTGGCTGGGCGCTGAAGAGGTGGCCAGCGCGGCATTCTTTGGCACGCAGGTCAGTCGCATTTACTGGCCGCTGAAGATTCCACCGGTGGAATGGACCTCTCGGCTATTGCTCAAGCGCTTTGTGCATTTGTCCGGTGCCAGGCTGGGGCGTGGCCCAGAGGACGAACCGATCGGCCTGGCGCTGGAAAGCATGCGCTGGCATGGGCTGTTCGGCCGCTTCGGTGACAAGAAGCAGGACTGGTGGGCCGGCCTTGCCGATGTTCAGGTGCCCATACTGGCGGTGGCAGGGGCAGGGGATCACCAGGACCCCGTCTGGGCCTGTCGCAAGCTGTTCGAGCAAATGGGCAGTGAGCACAAGCAGTTCGTAAGGCTGGGCGCGGAGGAGGGTTTTGACAACTTCGGGCATGTCGACATGCTGGTGAGTAAACCGGCTCAAGTGCAAGTCTGGCCTATGGTCGAGCGTTGGTTGCGCGATCCGCTGCTGCCGCTGCTGGGCAGTCGCGAACAGAGCATTTCTCCAGAGCCTGGTTACGGCTAATATGTGACGATTGTCGTCGTTTCGGTCACTTTGTGTTTGAGTTAGGGCTATGTTTGTTGCACTAGAGCGTCTGATCAATCTGCAGGAGGGCTACCGCAAGACCTTTCAGGTGAGTGGTCAGCAGCTGTTGCTGCTGGTGGTCGACAATCAGCCGTTGTTGATTGAGAACCGCTGCCCGCATCAGGGCGCGCCCTTGCACAGTGCGACCCTGGAAGGGAATGTGTTGCGCTGCCAGCGGCACGGCCTCGAATTTCGTTTGCCGTGCGGGCAGCCGGTACAGCAGGCTGCCTGCGCTGGTTTGAAGGTGTTCAACCTCGCCTATGAGGGTGACCGAATCGGCATCGACGTGTAGCCTTGGCCTAAAGCCGGATCGCCATGTCTCGTCAACCGCAAGAAACTGTGAATTCCGACATCCATTGTCTTGGCAAGTGACAGGAGTTTCCCATGCATTACCTTACGCCCGATTTGTGCGACGCCTACCCTGAGCTGGTGCAGGTGCTGGAGCCGATGTTCAGTAACTTCGGTGGCCGTGATTCCTTTGGTGGCGAGATCGTCACCATCAAGTGTTTCGAGGACAACTCCCTGGTCAAGTCGCAGGCCGACCTTGATGGCAAGGGCAAAGTACTGGTGGTTGATGGTGGCGGCTCCCTGCGTTGTGCCCTGCTGGGGGACATGATCGCGGAAAAGGCAGCGAAAAACGGCTGGGAAGGCCTGGTGATTTATGGCTGCATCCGCGATGTCGATGCCATTGCCCAGACCAATATCGGCGTTCAGGCCTTGGCCAGCCACCCGAAGAAGACCGACAAACGTGGCATTGGCGACCTCAATGTGGTCGTGACGTTTGCTGGTGTGACCTTCCGTCCAGGTGAATACATCTACGCCGACAACAACGGTGTGATCGTTTCGCCAAGCCCGTTGAAAATGCCTGAGTAAGTTCTGAAGCCGGTCTGTGGGGTGGGGATGTTCGAGGAAGAAAACGCGCAATGGGGGCTGGTGCATGCCCTGGTGCTGGATGGAAAAGGCGGTGCGCGTTCGATTGCCCGGACTGAGCTGGATGATCTTCAACTGCAGTCCGAGCAAAGCCTCTGGTTGCACTGGGATCGCAGTCACCCGCAGACCCAGACCTGGCTGCGTCGCGACAGCGGCCTGAACGAGTTCGCCTGTGACCTGTTGCTTGAGGAAAACACGCGGCCTCGTTTACTGCCGCTGCCCGATGCACAGATGCTGTTGTTTCTTCGCGGCGTCAATCTCAACCCGGGTGCCGAGCCGGAAGATATGGTTTCGGTACGCATTTTTGCCGAGTCGCAGCGGGTTATTTCCCTGCGTCTGCGGCCGCTGCGCGCGTCCGATGAAGTGTTGCAGCAGTTGGCAGAGGGCCGCGGCCCGAAATCGGCCTCGGAACTGCTGTTGGCGCTGGCCCAGTTGCTGACCGAAAAGGTTCAGGCGCTGGTCAGTGATCTCTCCGAAGAGGTGGACGGCGAGGAAGAGAAGCTGGAAACCGACGAACGGTATGCGCCTGAGCATGGCAGCATGCTGCAGATGCGTCGTCGTGCTGCCGGGCTACGCCGTTTCCTTGCGCCGCAGCGGGAAATCTACGCGCAATTGGCCCGTAACAAGGTGCCGTGGTTCGCCGAAGAAGACGCCGATTACTGGAACGAACTGAACAACAGCCTGATTCGTTACCTCGAAGAGTTGGAGCTGACCCGTGAGCGTGTCGCGCTGGTGCTGGAGAACGAAGACCGGCGTTTGAGCCAGCGGATGAACAGAACCATGTACCGCTTCGGTATCATTACCTGTATTTTCCTGCCCATGAGCTTTCTGACAGGCCTGTTGGGGATCAACGTTGGCGGTATTCCGGGTTCCGAAAGCCCCTACGGCTTTCTGTTCGCCAGTGTCCTGCTGATCGCGTTGGCCCTTGGGCAGTGGTGGTTGTTTCGTCGCTTGCGTTGGGTCTGAGGCGTCACATGATGATGCAGGTGCCCGGTGTGGCCCATGTGACCGATGCCACGGCGGCCTCGTCTTTGACAGATACTGCGCGAGGTGCCTATGCACGATCCGTTTGAAGAATCCCTGCGAGACCTGTTAAAGGCTTCGCCTTCCGGCCGCGAGCGTGACGATGACGCTTGCCTGGGCCGTGTCCTGAAAACCGCCAACCGCCAGGTCGGTGCCGGTGATCTTTTCAGCTTGCTGGGTCGCTGGATCCAGGCGCTGATGATTGCCCTCAATAATGGCTCGGCGCATGTTGCGCCGGTACGCCGCAGTGCTTCTGCCCGTAAAGCTGATAAGGCCGATTGAATATGGAACTAGATCTCTGGACCCAGAGCCTGGTCACCGCCATGACGGCGTTGTGGACCAAAGTGGCGAACTTCATTCCCAATTTGTTCGGTGCCCTGGTGGTGGTGCTGCTTGGCTTCGTCGTCGCCAAGTTGCTCGACACCCTGTTGTCGAAACTGCTGGCCAAGGTTGGCCTGGATCGCCTGATGGCGGGTACCGGGCTGACCAAGATGCTGGGTCGGGTGGGTATCCAGGTGCCGATTTCTACCCTGGTCGGGAAAATCGTCTACTGGTTCGTATTGCTGATTTTCCTGGTTTCTGCAGCTGAATCCCTGGGGCTGGAGCGGGTTTCAGCTACGCTGGACATGCTTGCCCTGTACTTGCCTAAAGTGTTTGGTGCGGCCTTGGTGCTGCTGGCTGGTGTGCTGCTGGCCCAGGTTGCCAATGGCCTGGTGCGCGGTGCGGCAGAAGGCATAGGCCTGGAGTACGCCGCCGGCGTTGGGCGGATCGTTCAGGGGCTGGTGATCATCATCAGTATCTCCGTGGCGATCAGCCAGTTGGAAGTCAAGACTGACCTGCTCAACCACGTGATTGTGATTGGTTTGATAACCGTTGGTCTGGCCGTTGCCTTGGCCATGGGCCTCGGCAGCCGCGAGATTGCCGGGCAGATTCTGGCCGGAATTTACGTGCGTGAACTCTATCAGGTTGGCCAGCAGGTGCGGGTTGGCGAGGTCGAGGGGCAGATCGAGGAGATCGGTACGGTCAAGACGACCCTGCTGACAGATGATGGTGAATTGGTGTCCTTGTCCAATCGGATTCTGCTGGAACAGCGAGTCAGTAGCCGCTGATCGGGCAATTTCTGCTAATGTATGCCGCCGCAAAATGGCCTCGGGCTATTTTGTGGGGCATTTGACCTGACTCTCGGCCAGATCTGTTTTGAATAAAGTTCACTCGCTGTCCATGCGTTACGACCCCCGCGAGCTCACTGATGAGGAGTTGGTGGCGCGTTCGCATGAGGAGCTGTTTCATGTTACCCGCGCCTATGAAGAGCTCATGCGGCGCTACCAGCGTACCCTGTTCAACGTCTGTGCGCGTTATTTGGGGAACGATCGGGACGCCGACGATGTCTGTCAGGAGGTCATGCTCAAGGTGCTGTATGGTCTGAAGAACTTCGAGGGTAAATCCAAGTTCAAGACCTGGCTCTACAGCATCACCTACAACGAGTGCATTACCCAGTACCGCAAAGAGCGACGCAAGCGTCGCTTGATGGATGCCCTGAGTCTTGACCCGGTCGAGGAGGCCTCGGACGACAAGGCCCCGAAACCGGAAGAGAAGGGCGGACTGGACAGATGGCTGGTGCATGTGAACCCGATTGACCGTGAAATTCTGGTGCTACGTTTTGTCGCAGAGCTGGAATTTCAGGAAATCGCCGACATCATGCACATGGGTCTGAGCGCCACGAAAATGCGGTACAAGCGGGCGCTCGACAAGCTACGTGAGAAATTTGCGGGCATCTCCGAAACTTAGTAGCGCGCAAATATCTCTAACGTACCGGCAAGTTCTGCTAAACTTGCCCGCGAGTTGTCCCCCGGATTTGGTGGGACTGCTTAACAATCACCAGATGGGGATTTAACGGATGAAATTGAAAAACACCTTGGGCATTGCCATTGGTTCTCTTGTAGCCGCAACTTCGTTCGGCGCTCTGGCACAAGGCCAAGGCGCAGTCGAGGTGGAAGGTTTCGCCAAGAAAGAGATGTTCGACAGCGCTCGTGACTTCAAAAACAACGGCAACCTGTTCGGCGGCTCGATTGGTTACTTCCTGACCGACGACGTTGAACTGCGTCTGGGTTATGACGAAGTCCACAACGCTCGTGCTGAAGACGGTCGTAACATCAAGGGCTCCAACACTGCCCTGGATGCTCTGTACCACTTCAACAACCCAGGTGACCTGCTGCGTCCTTACGTTTCCGCTGGTTTCTCGGACCAGAGCATCGGCCAGAACGGTCGTAGCGGTCGTAACGGTTCCACCTTCGCCAACCTGGGCGGCGGTGCCAAGCTGTACTTCACTGAAAACTTCTACGCCCGTGCTGGCGTTGAAGCTCAGTACAACATCGACCAGGGCGACACCGAGTGGGCGCCAAGCGTCGGTATCGGTCTGAACTTCGGCGGTAGCTCGAAGAAAGCTGAACCAGCTCCAGCACCTGTTGCTGAAGTCTGCTCCGACAGCGACAACGACGGCGTTTGCGACAACGTCGACAAGTGCCCTGACACCCCAGCCAACGTTACCGTTGACGCTGACGGCTGCCCAGCTGTTGCTGAAGTCGTTCGTGTAGAGCTGGACGTCAAGTTCGACTTCGACAAGTCGGTTGTGAAGCCAAACAGCTACGGCGACATCAAGAACCTGGCTGACTTCATGAAGCAGTACCCACAGACCACCACCACTGTTGAAGGTCACACTGACTCCGTCGGTCCTGACGCTTACAACCAGAAACTGTCCGAGCGTCGCGCTGGCGCCGTCAAGCAGGTTCTGACCCAGCAGTACGGTGTTGAGTCGAGCCGCGTTCAGTCCGTTGGTTACGGTGAGACCCGTCCGGTTGCCGATAACGCTACCGACGCTGGTCGTGCTGTAAACCGTCGCGTAGAAGCGCAGGTTGAAGCTCAAGCCAAGTAATTGGTCTGACGCTTGAAAAGCCCGGCTTAGGCCGGGCTTTTTTTTGCCTGCGATTTAGTGAGCATTTCAAGATTTCAGCAGGTGCAGGAGCAGAATCAGGTTGAGCAGCAGGGACAGCAGCGCCAGGCCGCGCCAGACTTTCAAGGGTTCACGCTCAAGCAGTGGCCGAGGCCGCAGTGTTGACGACTGTTGGTCGCCCTGCTCAAGCTGCAATAGCCATTGTTCGGCCGTTTCATAACGTTGTTGTGGGTCGGCAGCAATGGCCTGGCTCAGGTTGCGTTCCAGCCAGTCGGGCACATCGGGTCGCAAGCGCGCTGCGCTGGTGGGTGTGCCAAAGCGCGGGTGCTGGAAGGCTTCGATCTCGCCATAGGGGTACTGACCGGTCAGCAGGTAGAAGAGCGTTACGCCTGCTGCATAGAGATCTTGTTGTGCGCTGGGTGGGCAGCCCTGGAAGGCTTCTGGAGCGATGAACGAAGGTGTCCCGGGCAAGTCCTCCATAGGTGCCTCGGACAGCCCTTGGCAGTAGGCCAGACCAAAGTCCAGCAGGCGCAGTTGGTCGTCCCCGGCAAGGTGCAGGTTTTCCGGTTTGATATCGCGGTGCAGGATGTTGCGTCGGTGCAGTTGGCCGACCGCCCGCAGCAGTTGGCGGGCGACGTTCTGCCATTTCTCCAATGGCAAGGGGCCTTCGTGCTGGAACAGCTCGGCCAGGGTCTGGCCGTTGTACTCGCGCATCAGGTAGTACAGGTGTTGGCGTTGCCCAGCAGTGTGCACCTCGGGGAAATAGCGTCCGGCAACCCGGCGCAGGAACCATTCCTCCATCAGCAGGCCCTGTTGTGCACCTGGGTCGTCCTGACGTGTGGCTGGCAGGGTTTTCAGCAACCAGTGCTGGTGCTGGTTGTCATGTAAGCGATAGAGCAGTGACTGGCGGCTGTGGGCGAGCAGGCTGTCGACGGTCCAGCCATCGATAACCTGCCCTGGGCGCAGGCTGGGAGGCAACGGCCAGTCTTGCAATTGTGCAAGGCTGTCGCCCAGGTTGGCCGCCCCCGGTTCCTCAATACGCACCAGCAAGGCGCTGGCATTGTCCTGGCTGCCTGCGTGATGGGCGGCACTGACCAGTGTCTGGGCCACCTGGTCCAGGTCTGGCTGCTCGCGCAAATGAGCGGCGATCTGCTGCTCATTCAGGCTGGCCCAGACACCGTCGCTCAATAGCACATAACATTCGCCGGCCTGCAGTTCACCTTCGAGAAAGTCCACCAACAGATGCTCATCCAGGCCGAGGGCGCGTTTGAGTACGTGCTGCATGCCGGGCTGATCCCAGACATGGTCCTGGCTCAGGCGCTGCAATTGACCGGCATGCCAGCGGTAGGCGCGACAGTCGCCGACATGCGCGAGGGTAAAGCGTCGGCCACGTAGCACCAGGGCGGTCAGTGTGGTCAGTAGCGGTTGGCCACCGCCATTGGCCCGCAGCCAGCGGTTTTGGGCGAGTAGCAGGCGCTCCAGCGCCTGAGCGACACCCCAGGTCGCCGGGGTGCTGTAGTAGTCCATGGCCAGGGCCTGCAGGGTGGCCCGTGCGGCCAGGCCGCCGTCGGCACAGTGGCTGACGCCGTCGGCCAGGGCGAACAGGTAGCCCTTGCAGGCTGCCAGCTCGGGGGCGGGGGTCACCAGGCGCAGTGCATCCTGGTTTTCCTCGCGCGGGCCGATGGCGCTGGCCTGGGCAACACTCAATTGCAGGCCCATGGCTACCTCAGACGCGGGCGGCGGTGACCGCCGCCGAGCCCCAGGTGGTGCGCCAGCGGCGTTTAACACCGTGCAGGCCAAACCAGGCCAGTACGCCCAGGCTGGCGAACAACCACAGCCCCAGTTGATAGTCGCCGCTGTGTTGCTTGATTGTCCCCAGGCCGGCTGCCAGAAGGAAACCGCCGATGCCTCCGGCCATGCCGATCAACCCGGTCATTACCCCGATTTCCTGACGAAAGCGCTGCGGAACCAACTGGAACACGGCACCGTTCCCCGCACCCAGGCCCAGCATGGCGCTGACGAACAACGCCAGTGCGGCCACGGCGCTGGGCAGGTTGAAGCCGACCGCGGCGATGCAGATGGCTGCCAGGCTGTACATGGCCAGCAGTGTGCGGATGCCACCGAAGCGGTCAGCCAGTGCGCCGCCAATCGGGCGCATCAGGCTGCCACCGAAGACGCAAGCCGCGGTGTAGTAACCGGCGGTGACGGGGTCCAGATGGTACTGGTCGTTGAAGTAGCCGGGCAGGGCACTGGCCAGGCCGATAAAGCCGCCGAAGGTGACGCTGTAGAAGAACATGAACCACCAACTGTCACGATCACCGAGGGCTTTGAGGTAATCCGCTACGGCTTTGGGTTTCGCGCGCTGCGGGGCGTTGCGCGCCAGCAGGGTGAACAGTGCCAGGGTCAGGATCAGCGGTATCAGGGCGAAACCAAAGACGTTGCTCCAGCCAAAGCCGGCGGCCAGCACCGGAGCCAAGAGGGCGGCAAACACGGTGCCGGAGTTTCCTGCACCGGCAATGCCCATGGCCTTGCCCTGATGTTGGGCCGGGTACCACTGTGAAGCCAGCGGCAGGGAGACAGCAAAGGAGGCGCCGGCCACACCGAGGAAAACCCCAAGCAGCAGCGCCTGTTCATAGCTGTGAATCCCCAGGCGCCAGGCGCAGAACAGTGCGGTGATGACAATCACCTGGCCGATCAGTCCGGCGGTTTTCGGCGACAATCGGTCAACCAGCACGCCCATGATGAAGCGCAGGATGGCACCCGACAGAATCGGTGTCGCCACCATCAGGCCGCGTTGTTGGGTGGTCAACTGCAAGTCGCTGGCGATTTGCACGGCCAGCGGGCCCAGCAGGTACCAGACCATGAAGCTCAGGTCGAAATACAGGAAGGCGGCAAACAGGGTTGGGATATGGCCGGATTTCCAGAAGCTCGTATTCATCGAACACCTCGGTCAGCATTGCAACGGAAGTCGTACCCCGGAGGGCGAAACGAAAAAAACGCCGCTGCCCGACCAGCCTGAGCTGGAGGGCGAGCGACGTCTTTGTCGGAAATGTGTGGCAACCGCCGTTGGCTACCTGTGACTACGAATTAGCAAGAGCCGGGCCAGAATGGCGATCAGCCAAGCAAGTCGTTCATGGCAATGACCTGCTCGGCAACCTGAATCAGTTTCTGTTGCTTGCTCATGGCCTGGCGCCGCATCAAGGTGTAGGCCTCTTCTTCGTTGCAATGCTTCATCTTCATCAATAAGCCCTTGGCCAGTTCGATGCGCTTGCGTTCTGCCAGTTGCTGGTCGCGCGCCTGCAGCTGCGCACGTAGGGCCTGGTCGCTCTCAAAGCGGGCCATGGCCACCTCGAGAATCGGTTGCAGGCGGCTGGCCTGAATACCTTCGACGATGTATGCGCTGACGCCGGCATGGATGGCCTGACGCATGATTTTCGGGTCGTGTTCGTCGGTAAACATCACGATCGGTCGGGCAAGATCACGGTTGACCAATACCACCTGTTCCATCACGTCGCGGCCCGGTGACTCGGTATCGATCAGAATGACGTCCGGGCGCACCGTTTCGACGCGCAACGGCAGGTCGATGGTCAGCCCGGATTCTTCAATAACCTCGAACCCGCTTTCGATCAGCGCAGCTTTAAGTCGGCCGACTTTTTTCTCGGTGTCGTCGATCAGCAGGATACGCAGCATGGGCGCCTTTCCTCTCAGTACTGGGTGCGCGCCACAGGCGCGTCGGCCAGGGCGTGCAGGCGAAAGCTGCGGGCGTATCCATACGGGTCGGTGCCGTCCCAGCGCGTTCCATCGATCAGTTGGCTGCTGCGCATGGCCGATTCCGGGCAAGGCACGCTTAATGCGCCAGCAGCTTCGCGGTACAGCGTCAACTGATGAATGCGCTGGGCAACCGCCAGGTAGTCCGGGTCGTCACGTAACAATCCCCAGCGGCGGAACTGGGTCATGAACCACATGCCGTCTGACAGGTAGGGCAGGTTGACGCGGCCGTTATCGTGCAGGCGCAAGGCATGCGGGTCGTGCCAGTGGTTGCCGAGGCCATCGTGGTAGTCGCCCAGCAGGCGCGGTTCAATGTGGCTGACCGGGGTGTCGAGGTAACTGCGGCCGCTGAGCAGTTGCGCGGTGCTGCGGCGGTTTTCAGGGCTCTGTTCGATGAACCGGCTGGCAGCCAACACCGCCATCACCAGTGCCCGCGCGGTGTTCGGGTAGCGCTCGACGAAGGCGAGCGTGCAACCGAGCACTTTCTCCGGGTGGTCTGGCCAGATCGACTGGCTGGTTGCCAGGGTGAAGCCCAACCCTTGTTCAACAGTGCTGGCTGCCCAGGGCTCGCCCACACAAAACCCGTCGATCCGGCCGGCCTGCAGGTGCGCGGGCATTTGCATTGGCGGGATCACCACGCTGTTGACGTCTTCCAGTGGGTGAATACCCTGGCTGGCGAGCCAGTAGTACAGCCACATGGCGTGGGTGCCGGTCGGGAAGGTCTGGGCGAAGGTCAGTTTTGTCTGGTTTTGGTGCGCGTGATGCTCCAATGCTTCAGGATCGGTCACGCCCAGGTTTTGCAGGGCCTTGGACAGGTTGATGCTCTGCCCGTTCTGATTGAGCCCCATCAGCACTGCCATGTCGGTGGTGGTGCCGCCCCCGATGCCCAGGTGCACGGCATAGATAAGGCCGTACAGGCTGTGAGCGGCATCCAGTTCGCCGCTGACCAGCTTGTCGCGCAGGTTGGCCCATGAGCTTTGGCGCTTGAGGTTGAGGGTAAGGCCGTAGGGCTGGGCAAACCCCTGGGTGGCGGCCACGACCAGTGGGGCGCAGTCGGTCAGGGCCATGAAGCCGATATCCAGGCTGTGCTTTTCAGGCGCATCGCTGCCATTGACCCAGGCCAGTGGGTTTGCCGGGAGAGTAGTGTTCACGTGATGTTGACCGCTCTGTCGTTCTTGCCTGCCCGAATGCAGACAGGTTTCGTGGAGGTGACAAAGCAACCCATATGCCAGGCCGGGGTCGTGGCGCTGTCCTCTGGCCTGTGCCGCCGCTATAATCGCGCTTTTATTTCCGTCGAGCTAAGCCCGCCCATGTATAACCTGGCCCGCCAGCTGCTGTTCAAGCTTTCCCCGGAAACCTCCCACGACCTGTCCCTGGACCTGATCGGTGCCGGTGGTCGTCTGGGTATCAACGGTTTGCTGACCAAGGCGCCGGCCCGTTTGCCGGTGACCGTGATGGGGCTGTCGTTCGATAACCCAGTCGGCCTTGCCGCTGGCCTGGACAAGAATGGCGCGGCCATCGACGGTTTCGCTCAGTTGGGCTTTGGTTTCGTCGAGATCGGTACCGTCACCCCGCGGCCGCAGCCGGGTAATCCCAAGCCACGCCTGTTCCGCTTGCCTGAAGCCCAGGCAATCATCAACCGCATGGGTTTCAACAACCTCGGTGTCGACCACCTGCTTGCCCGTGTGCAGGCCGCCAAATACCGCGGGGTGCTCGGCATCAATATCGGCAAGAACTTCGATACGCCGGTCGAGCGTGCAGTGGATGACTACCTGATCTGCTTGGACAAGGTCTACAGCCATGCCAGCTATGTGACGGTCAACGTCAGCTCGCCGAATACGCCCGGCCTGCGCACCCTGCAGTTCGGTGACTCGCTCAAGCAGTTGCTTGAAGCCCTGGCCGAGCGTCGTGAGCAACTGGTGACGCAGCACGGCAAGCGTGTGCCGCTGGCCATCAAGATTGCGCCGGACATGAGCGACGAAGAAACTGCGCTGGTGGCTGCAACGTTGCTGGAGTCGGGCATGGATGCGGTGATCGCAACCAACACCACCCTCAGTCGCGAAGGGGTCGAAGGCTTGCCGCATGCTGACGAGGCGGGCGGTCTTTCGGGCGCTCCGGTGTTGGCGAAGAGTACCCATACGGTGAAGATTCTTGCCGGTGAGCTGGCCGGTAAAATGCCGATCATCGCCGCAGGTGGTATTACCGAGGGGCGGCATGCAGCAGAAAAAATCGCTGCTGGCGCCAGCCTGGTACAGATTTACTCGGGCTTCATCTATAAGGGGCCTGCGCTGATTCGCGAAGCAGTAGACGCGATTGCCGCGTTACCAGGCCGCTGAACCGCAGGCATAAAAAAGGGCCCCGTCAGGGGCCCTTGGGCCTTAGCCCGCCGCCCGGATAGGGCTGGCATGGTTAATCGAATTCGATCCTCGTTCAGCCAACGGCGTGAAGTTCGTTGAGTCTGTGGATACCCGCAGTGCCGGTCATACCGTCCCAGTTGTCGCCACGTCCTTCACGCCAGCCGTTGATCCAGGCTTGGCGCACCGACGGTAGAGTAAAAGGGCAAAGCTCGCGGGATTTGCCGGTGACCCCATATTGGTAGCCACGTGAAAAAGCTCGTTCCAACGGATCACGCTTAAGTCTTCTCATAGGGTGTTGCCCTCACTTGTTGACTGTAATGTCCCGTCGGCCTCGTCTGAGGCCGGGCAGAATCGTTCTGCCGGTGTGCGCTCGCTGCCGGCGTGGCGAGCAGTAAGTGTTGCCCCGTTGCGGTGACAACATAGTTTGATTTCTAACCAATGCACGACACACTGTGAATGATCGATTTGTCATAAGGACGTAACCTTTCATAGGGTCACAAGGATAAGTAAAAAATTGCTACTGCGATGGATTCTCGGAAAAGGCCGCTATCATCAGGCTTTGCCCGTAGATGACGTCAGTTGGCCAGTGCTGAAGGTCACCTTCAGTTGAACCAGGAAAACGACGAAGGGTCATCACGATTCTTTTGTAACGGATATTTTCACTCTGCCCGGTGATCAGTGCTGCGTTGCCGCATGCACGGGTCTGTTCTTCCGGGTGGTCCGGTACCCCGCTCGGGTACCACTCGAATGCTTGATGGAAGGGCATTCGATCAAACATCGAAAGGGCGATGCGCTTGCCCTTTCACTTATTGCTCAAGGCTTGGAAAACTCATGTCGGACCGTTTCGAACTTTACCTAACCTGCCCCAAGGGCCTGGAAGGCCTGCTAGCCGAGGAGGCGCGCGGGCTTGGCCTTGAAGAGGTGCGCGAGCACACTTCCGCCATTCGCGGCGTGGCCGACATGGAAACCGCCTATCGCCTGTGCCTCTGGTCGCGCCTGGGTAACCGCGTGCTGTTGGTGCTCAAGCGCTTCTCGATGAAGAACGCCGACGACCTGTACTACGGCGTGCATGACGTCGAGTGGGCCGATCATCTGGATGCCGCCGGGACACTGGCCGTTGAGTTCAGCGGTCACGGCTCGGGTATCGACAATACTCACTTCGGTGCCCTCAAGGTCAAGGACGCCATCGTCGACAAGCTGCGCACTTCAAGTGGTGAGCGCCCATCGGTCGACAAGCTCAACCCGGACCTGCGTGTTCACCTGCGCCTGGACCGCGGTGAAGCGATTCTGTCGCTGGACCTGTCCGGGCACAGCCTGCACCAGCGTGGTTATCGTTTGCAGCAAGGCGCTGCGCCGCTGAAGGAAAACCTTGCCGCTGCGGTGTTGATCCGTGCCGGTTGGCCGCGCATTGCCGCCGAAGGTGGTGCGCTGGCTGACCCTATGTGTGGTGTTGGTACCTTTTTGGTCGAAGCGGCAATGATCGCTGCCGACATCGCCCCGAACCTCAAGCGCGAGCGCTGGGGTTTCAGTGCCTGGCTGGGCCACGTCCCGGCGCTGTGGCGCAAGCTGCATGACGAAGCCCTGGCGCGTGCCGAGGCTGGCCTGGCGCGACCACCGCTGTGGATTCGTGGCTATGAAGCCGATCCGCGACTGATTCAGCCGGGGCGCAATAACGTCGAGCGCGCAGGGCTGAGCGATTGGGTGAAGATTTATCAGGGCGAGGTGGGTTCGTTCGAGCCGCGTCCAGACCAGAATCAGAAAGGCCTGGTCATCTGTAACCCGCCTTACGGCGAGCGTCTGGGTGATGAAGCCAGCCTGCTCTACCTTTACCAGAACCTGGGCGAGCGCCTGCGTCAGGCCTGCCTGAACTGGGAGGCGGCGGTGTTCACCGGTGCGCCGGATCTGGGCAAGCGCATGGGCATTCGCAGCCACAAGCAGTATGCCTTCTGGAACGGCGCGTTGCCGTGCAAGCTGCTGCTGATCAAGGTGCAACCGGATCAGTTCGTCACGGGTGAGCGTCGTCAGCCTGAGCGCGATGGCAACGACACCGCGCAACCGACCGCCGCATCGGCCAGCGAACCTGCACGCCTGAGTGAAGGCGGACAGATGTTCGCCAACCGCCTGCAGAAGAACCTCAAGCAACTGGGCAAGTGGGCCAAGCGCGAGAACATCAGTTGCTACCGCCTTTATGATGCTGACATGCCGGAGTACGCACTGGCCATCGATCTTTATCAGGATTGGGTGCATGTGCAGGAGTACGCGGCACCCCGTTCGATCGATCCGGAAAAGGCGCAGGCGCGTTTGTTCGACGCCTTGGCGGCCATTCCTCAAGCCCTCGGTATCGATCAGAGCCGTGTGGTGGTCAAGCGCCGCGAGCGGCAGTCCGGTACTCGCCAGTACGAACGGCAAAACACTCAGGGGCAGTTCACTGAAGTCAATGAAGGCGGGGTGAAGCTGCTGGTCAACCTGACTGACTACCTGGACACCGGCCTGTTCCTCGACCATCGCCCGATGCGGATGCGCATCCAGCGTGAAGCAGCCGGCAAGCGTTTCCTCAACCTGTTCTGCTACACCGCTACGGCCAGCGTGCATGCGGCCAAGGGCGGTGCGCGCAGCACCATGAGTGTCGACCTGTCTCGCACCTATCTGGATTGGGCGCGGCGCAATTTCTCGCTCAACGGTTTCTCGGACAAGAACCGCCTGGAGCAGGGTGATGTGATGGCCTGGCTGCAGGCGTGTCGCGACGAGTACGATCTGATCTTCATCGACCCGCCGACCTTCTCCAACTCCAAGCGGATGGAAGGTGTATTCGACGTTCAGCGTGACCATGTCGAGCTGCTGGACCTGGCGGTTGCACGGCTGGCGCCGGGCGGTGTGTTGTACTTCTCGAACAACTTCCGCAAGTTCCAGCTGGATGAGCGTCTGAGCGAGCGTTATGCCGTAGAGGAAATCAGCGCCCAGACACTGGATCCGGACTTTGCACGCAACAGCAAGATCCACCGTGCCTGGAAGATTCAGGCGCGCTGAGTCCGTTTGATGTGGGGTGCTCAACGCCGTGGTTATCAAGCCTCGGTGAGGGTGCCCCAAAACCGCCGAAGGCTGTCCAGGTGCGCTACCTGTACAGCCTTCGGTGCCTATCTGTCCCTGTTAGGCCCTTGGCCTCAAGGTTGCACGGCCGCTGTGCTGTTAACCAGCTTGGGTTGGCGATACAGGTCCAGCAGCACCTGGTCAAGAATCGCCGAAGCGCCCCAAGGTTTTGGGTCGTTGAGGATCGCTACCACGGCCCACGTATTGCCGTTGCTGTCGCGGCTGTAGCCCGCAATGGCGCGTACGGTGTTCAGGGTACCGGTCTTGATGTGGGCTTCGCCGGCCATGGCGGTGCGCTTGAGGCGCTTGCGCATGGTGCCATCCATGCCGGTCAGCGGCATCGAACTGATGAACTCGGCGGCATAGGGGCTCTTCCAGGCGGCTTGCAGCAGCGTCGCCATTTCGCGCGCGCTGATCCGTTCGGCACGCGACAGGCCTGAGCCGTTTTCCATGATCAGGTGCGGCGCAGTAATGCCCTTTTTCGCCAACCACTGACGAACCACGCGTTGAGCGGCGCGAGCATCATCGCCATCGGCGTCGGTGCGGTATTGCGCGCCCAGGCTGAGGAACAGCTGTTGGGCCATGGTGTTGTTGCTGTACTTGTTGATATCACGAATGATCTCGACCAGGTCCGGGGAGAATGCCCGAGCCAGAAGGCGGGCATTCTTCGGCAGGGCGTCGACCCGGTCGCGGCCGTCGATGCTGCCGCCCAGCTCGTTCCAGATTGCCCGCACTGCGCCGGCGGCATAGGTGGGGTGATCAAGCAGGGAGAGGTAGGTTTGAGAATTGCAGCCTTCGCCCAATTGACCACTGACGACCACGGTGATGCCATCGGCCCGTGTTATCGGGTTGTAGCGCACATCGCCCGTGCACTGCTTGCCGGCTACGGCCTTGACCTGATTGTCGATGTGTATGGTGGCGATCGGTGGTTCGACCGACACCAGCACTTTGCCGCCATCGTTACGGGCAACGAAACGCAGGGCCTTGAGGTTGATCATCAACGCGTCAGGCTTGACCAGAAACGGCTTGTTCTCATCGCCGCCGTCGTCATTGAACTGGGGCAGTTGGGGTTGGACGAAATGGCTGCGGTCGAGCACCAGGTCGCCGGTAATGCGTTGAACGCCATTGGCGCGAAGGTCACGCATCAGCAGCCAGAGTTTTTCCATGTTCAGCTTGGGATCGCCGCCACCCTTGAGGTACAGGTTGCCTTGCAGCACCCCGTTGCTCAGCGGGCCGTCACTGTAGAACTCGGTTTTCCACTGATGGGTGGGGCCGAGCATCTCCAGTGCGGCATAGGTGGTGACCAGTTTCATGGTCGAGGCCGGGTTGACCGAGACATCGGCATTGAACACGGTGGGCGTTCCGGGGCCATTGAGCGGCAGCATCACCAGCGACAGGGCCGATTCCTGCAGTTTGTTGGTCTTCAGGGCCTGTTCGACTTTCGGCGAAAGGGTCGTGTTGACGGCAGCCGCATGGCTTGGCAATGCCAGTGGCAGTAAAAGGCCGGCAACAAGAAGAGGGCGTAGTGATTTGATCATCTGAGGTAGAACCCTGCGAGCGAGGGGTGAAAAAAACGAGGCGATATAAGATGGACGCCCCGGTATGACAAAAATAATGCGTGCATTATGCCCCAAGCTGCGCAGCGATGGGCGGCTTCATCGACCTTGGTTTTGACTTGAAAGCCTCCTGTTCATGGCAGTCGGTTTTCCTGCCGTGGCGTTTTAATCGGGCACCGGGGAGGCAAAACTGATAGAGTGCGCCGCGTTATTACTTAAGAGGATTGTTTCATGGCGACCAACCGTTCCCGCCGTTTGCGTAAAAAGCTCTGCGTGGGTGAATTCCAGGAGCTGGGCTTCGAACTGAACCTGGAGTTCAAGGAAGATCTGACCGAAGAAGCTGTCGATGCCTTCCTCGATGCCTTTCTTGTAGAAGCCATGGACGCCAACGGCCTGGACTATGTCGGCGGCGACGACTTCGGCCTGGTCTGCTCGGCCAAGCGTGGCTCGGTGACTGAAGCGCAACGCGCTGCTGTCGAGGCTTGGTTGAAGGCTCGCAACGAGCTGACCAAGATCGAGCTCAGCCCGCTGCTCGATGCCTGGTACCCGGAAAACGAAATCAATCCGGTTCCTTGATATCCAGTGAAACGGCAGCCTCAGGGCTGCCGTTTTCAGTTTTGCCTGCCTTGTTTTGCTTTCTCCTCACTCCTCCTGCAGGCTTGTTACAGCGCTCAGCTCTGTAATTTTTTCCTGCAAGGCCAGTTCGAACGTCTGCATTTCCCGCAACAGCCGTTGGCGCCGACGCCGGATTACCGGTTCCTGGGCATTTTTGCTGCACGCGTGCTCCAACTGTTCGCAGGCGTCCATCAAGGCTGATGCCTGAACGATACGTGCCGCCCCAAGTACCTTGTGGGCATGGTCCATCAAGGCTTCTGGTGACCCCTGTGTGTCGAGCTCCAGCAATGTCTGCCGGTCGCGCTGATTGCTTTGCAGCAGTTGTTCGAGCAGGCGGCGCAGATCGCTGCGAGAGCTACCTACCACAGGTTCCAGGCGCTCAAGGTCCAGTTCGGCGACGTGTGCCACGCGTGGCGCATGGGGCAGCAGCGGTGCTTGTGCCAGGCGCTGGCCAAGGGCTCTGAGGCTGATCGGTTTGAGCAGGCAGTCATCCATGCCGGCCTGCAGGCACTGTCCACGAGCCTCTGGCTGGGCGTTGGCGGTGTAACCCCACAGGGTGCAGCGAGTCAGCCCGTGTTGCTGCTCATGCTCGCGAATGGCCTGGGCAAGCTGGTAGCCGTTCATTCGCGGCATGTTGCAATCGATGATAAGTACATCGAAATGCCCCTGCTTCCAGGCGTGCAGCCCGCTCAGGCCGTCCTCGGCGCTGGTATGGCGCACGCCCAGATAATCCAGTTGCTGAGCCATCAACAACAGGTTGGCCGGGTGATCGTCGACGACCAGTACGCTCATTTCCGCCGGCACTGCGGGTGTTTCCGGTTCCGGTGCCTGGGTTTCGGTGCAGGCCTCAAGCCCGGTCAGCGGCATGGTGACCTGAACATCGGTACCGTGCCCCGGTTGACTGTGAAGGATCAGCCGGCCACCCATCATTTCACACAGGTTGCGACTGATCACCAGGCCCAGGCCGGTGCCACTGCGGGCCAACTGGCTCTCGGGGGAGACTTGGGCAAAGGGATGGAACAGGCGTTGCTGGTCGCTTTGGCTGATGCCGATGCCGGTGTCCTGCACCGACATTTCCAGGGTCAGCCCGCTGGCACCCGGGTTCGGGTACAGGGACACATGTACAGTGACATGGCCACGTTCGGTAAACTTGATGGCGTTGCTGACCAGGTTGGACAGGATCTGCTTGAAGCGAAGCGGGTCGAGCAATACATCGCGTTGAGCATTGATGGCGATGTCCATGTTCAGGCGCAGGCCTTTCTGACGAGCCAGCCCGTCGAACACCCGTCCTACTGACTCCACCAGTTCGGCCAGATTGACGCGCTCCGGCGCCAGGCTCAGGTGGCCGGATTCGATGCGGGCAATGTCCAGAATGTCACCAATCAATGCCAGCAGGTCGGTCGCCGAGTTGTGTGCGACTTCGATGGCCAGTTGGTCGAGCTGACCCTTTTCGGCGCGTTTGAGCGCCAGTTCAAGCATGCCGATCACCGCATTCATGGGGGTACGGATTTCATGGCTCATGGTGGCCAGGAAGGTGCTCTTGGCACGGTTGGCCTCGTCGGCCTGTTTCTTCGCCAGGCGCAGGTCTTCGATCAGTTGGCGGCGTTCGCTGATGTCGATCCAGCCGCCAATGATGCCCTGAACCTCACCTAGCGAGTCGCGGTACGGCAGGATCCAGTGATAGATGGTCAATTGCCGGTCCTTGAGCAGCAGGGGGCGATCGCCGATCAGCGGTGTACCCTGCTTCATGACCATCTCGTAGTCCGCATGGATCTTTCGCGCCTGGCGCTTTCCACCTTTTCCGCCGGATGGCACCGGCTTGCCGAGCACCGCTTCCGCTTTGGCCTCAAGCGCCTCCAGGTAGCTTTCGTTGCAGGTTTGCAGCAGCCCCTGGCGATCCCGGACATAGATGGGGTGTGGGGTGCCGTTGACCATTGCACGCATGAAGGCCAACTGGTCGTTGAGGGCGCGCTCAGCCGCTTCACGCTGTTTGATCTGCCGACGCATCCAGGCGTTCCAGGCCAGCGATAGCAGCAGTAGCGCAGCGGTGCCGAGAATGATCTGCACGATCAGGCGCTGATGATTGCGCCAGTACGAGTCACCACCGGCGCTGTAGCCGCGCCAGCGGCTGTTGATGACGCCCAGCTCTTCGGGGGTGATGCTCAGCAAGGCCTTGTCGAGAATCGAACTGAGTTCCTGGGCGCCTTTGGCCGTGGCCATCGAAAAGTTTGACGGCTCGGCGCCGACCGTCGAGCGAATGATCAGATCCGGCTCGGAGGCCATGCTGAAATTGGCATTGATCAACGCCGTGATCGTACCGTCCACCTGGCCTTGGGCGAGCAGCGAGGTTGACGTTGAGGTGCTTTCTGTCTCGACCAGTTGAATCGTTGGAAAACGTTGGCGCAGCAGGTTGATGACCGTGCTGCCTCGGGTCAGTGCTACCCGCTTGCCTTGCAATTGCTCCAAGCTGGTTGGCTGATCCGATCCCTTGCGCGTCACCAGGACATAGGAGTTTTCCAGGTAGGGCCGACTGATCGCGAGCGTGGCATCGCGCTCGGCGCTGGGCGAAATGGCGGCGATCACATCGGCATTGTTGTTGTCGATACGGTGGATCATGTCGCTGATGCCCGTGGTGCGTTGCACCTCGAAGCGCAGCCCTGTGCGCAGGCGAATCAGTTCGAGCAGGTCGGCGGCGATGCCGCGAAAATTGCCGGAACTGTCAAAGAAGGTCAGTGGTGCAGCGTTTTCGTTGACCACCACGCGTACCACGGGATGTTCACCCAGCCAGCGCTCTTCGCGCTTGGACAGTTGCAGTTTGCGGTCGCTCAGCAAGACTCCGCTACCTGCGCTCCAGCGCTGGAAGATGCGTTCCCGCGTGGCGCTGGATACCGCGCTGAGTGTTGCGTTGACCATCCCCAGCAGCATCTTGTTGTCGCTACGCAGGGCAAAGCTGAAGCCCACGGGTTCGTGTTTGCCGAAGTTGGCCATCTTGACGTTCTGCAAGTAGCCCTGGTTGATCATGTAGTGTGTCGAGATGGTATCGCCGAGAAAAACATCGGCCTGATCGAACGCCACGGCATTGAGTGCGTGCTGGTAGGACACGTAGGTGTGGGTGGTCGCTTTGGGGTAGGTGGTGCGTACCTCGTCCAGTGGCAAGTAATGGTAAACCATGCTCAAGCGCAGATTGGCCAGGCCGGTGTTGAGCGGCCTGCTTTCGTCTTCGCGGGTGACCAGTACCGGTTGATCAATCGCGTAGGGGTGTGAGAGTACGACGCCCTGTGCGCCGGCCTCGTAGCCGTTGGCGCTGCCCAGCAGATCGATCCTGCCCTCGGTCAGTGCGCGAACGGCATCCTCTCGGTTGGCGAAACGTTCGACGCGAATCGGGATATCGAGCGTATTGCTCAGCAAGCCGGCGTAGTCCGCCGTCAGGCCCTCGTAGTCACGGCCGCTGGCGGTCATGTCGAACGGGGGGTAATCCGGCGCTGAGGTACCCAGTATCAGTTCGTGTTTGTCATTGAGCCATTCTGTCTGCTCTGGTGTCAGGGTGATGTTGATCCGAACCGGGCCCGAGCGGCTAAGCAGGGCATACTGACCCGGTTGGTCGACCTCGGCCATTGCCGCCTGCCAGGTACAGGCGGATATCGCCAGCATGCATGCGGCAGTGAAGTGCTTCACCATGGCGCTCTTCATACCAGTGCATTGCGTTTTGCCATTTCAATCAATTCCACCAGCGAGTTTGCCCTGAGCTTTTGCATCAGGCGCTTCTTGTAAGTGCTCACGGTCTTGTTACTGAGAAACATGCCTTTGGCAATTTCCTTGTTACTCCTGCCTTGGGCAAAGAGTTGCAGCACCATAAGTTCCCGATCATTGACGTGTTTGAAGAGATCAATCTCGTTGTTGGTGTTTTCAGCATCCCGGGCGTGAGTAAGGGCTTGGCTAGGGAAGTAGTTGTATCCCGAAAGTACCGCTTTTATGGCGCTGAGCAGTTCGCTGAGGTCTTCTTGCTTGCACACATACCCGCTGGCGCCCGACTGCATGCAGCGCATGGCAAACAGTGTTGGGGACTGGGCCGTCAGCACCAGTATCTTGAAGGGGAGCGACATGGCATGAAAGCGTGAAAGCACTTCCAGCCCGTCGAGTTTCGGGATGCTGATGTCCAGAATAATAAGGTCTGGCTGGCATTCTCGAACCATTTGCATGGCATCTACGCCGTTATCCGATTCGCCGGCTACCTGGTAGCCTTCATTCTCCAACAGCATGCGCACGGCTAAACGTATGACCGGGTGATCATCAACAATAAAAACAGAATACATAGGCCTCTTCCGGTGGGAACCAATAGGAGGGCGCACCTTAGCTCAGATGTAGATCGGTGCGCAGGCATATAGGGGGGAGAGTGGCCAATATGGGATAATTCCTACAATTTAAACAGTGTAGGACTACGCGTTTAGCTCGATACTTGTTGTGTCAATGCTGTTTTTTAATCAATTTGTTGCGCGTTTTACGAACTGTTTAAGTTGTTTGTTGTATTTGTAGGTTGTTTCTTACAGGGCGAGTTAATTTGGTATGTAAGCTTCTGCTGTACAAGAGTCCTGACGGGCAGGACTCTTGTGGGCGGGCGTCGGCTCAGACCAGGCTCGAACGCCCGGTCATTTCGCGCGCCATCTCGCTGGCATAGCTGTCGGTCATCCCGGCGATGAAGTCGATCATGCGCATGAATGAGTTGTGCAGGGAGCCTGCCGGGTTCGGCGCATTGTTGCCGAGCAGGTCGAGAATGCGACGGTGCTTGAACGAGGGCGTGCGCCCACCGTGCTGTTCCAAGGCTGCACCACAGAACGAGTTGAGGAGAATTTCCAGTGTGGTGTAGGCGCCGATTTCATGCAGTGTCTTGCGTTTGTCCTGGAAGATTTTTTTGCGCGCCATGTCCTTGGCCTGGAGTACGCAACGCTTGGCCGGACCGTGCATATGTTCGACCAGATCCCCCAGCAGCGTGCCGGCGAGCAGCGCGGGTTGCTGCTCGACAAAGGCGCGGGCCGCGGCGTTGGTGAGGTGCTCGATGGCCTTGCCGCGCAGGATCGCCAGTTTGCGTCGACGCGAATCAGCGGGGCCGAGCTGGCGGTAGGTTTCCGGTAGGTCATCGCCGACCAGGCCAAGCAACAGCGACTCGACTTCGGCATAGTCCAGCAGTTCCATCTCAAGGCCATCCTCAAGGTCGATGAGGGCATAGCAGATGTCGTCTGCTGCCTCCATCAGGTAGACCAGTGGATGGCGCGCCCAGCGCTGTTCTTCCAGTTGCGGCAGGCCCAGCTTTCGGGCGATCTGCTCAAGCAGCGGCAGTTCGCTCTGATAACAGCCGAACTTGTGCTTCTTGTAGCCAAGCGCGTCGGCATGGCGCGCGGTCCACGGGTATTTCAGGTAGGTGCCCAGCGTTGCGTAGGTCAAACGGGTGCCGCCATCGAACTGGTGGTACTCCAGTTGTGTCAGCACGCGAAAGCCCTGGGCATTGCCTTCAAAGTTGAGGAAGTCGGCACGCTCGGCGTCGCTCATTGCATCCAGCCAGCCGCGCCCGGCCGCTTGCTGAAACCAGTGGCGTATGGCGTCTTCGCCAGAATGGCCGAACGGTGGATTACCAATGTCATGGGCCAGGCAGGCCGACTGAACCACCATGCCCAGGTCACTGGGTTCACACCATTGGGGCAGGCTATCGCGCAGGGTTTCGCCGACGCGCATGCCCAGTGAGCGGCCCACGCAACTGACTTCCAGGGAGTGGGTCAGGCGGGTGTGGATATGGTCGTTGCTTGACACCGGGTGGACCTGGGTCTTGCGCCCCAGGCGGCGGAAGGCGCCGGAGAAGATGATGCGGTCATGGTCTTTGTGGAACGGGCTACGCCCGAGCTCTTCGGGGCTGTGCAGGGTTTTACCAAGGCGTTCGCGGGTAAGCAGGGTGTGCCAATCCAAGGCCATTTCTCCAGGTCAGGTGCAAGGCAGTCATTACCCTAGCTTCCTGTGTCGAGCGCTCGGCTGCAAGCCTTACAGCCCGGCTGCGTCGACATCGATCAACAACAAGCGTCGACCTTCATCGAAAAACTGTCCTGCTGTGAGGCAATACTGGTTGCTGGTGGCATCGCGGTAGGTGGTCGAGAGGATCAGTCGACGTTCTTCCCAGCCTTCGGCGAGCAGTTGATAGAAGTAGGGGCGCCATGACCAGTTGTGGCCCAGATAGCTGGCATCGCTATGCCAGCGACGCTCCCGCCACTCCAGATTCGGGGTCAGTTGGGTACCATGGCGGTCACATTGAAAAAAGCGTAATACCCAGGGATAGGCGTCCAGCTGTGGCAGCTGCTTGAGCGGTGCCTTCGCCATGGCCCAGGCGTGCAGTTGTGGCATCAGGGTGCTCAGCTTGCGGCGCATGTCCATCAAGCGTTTGCGCTCGTCAAGCTTGCCATGGACGTACTGTTGGCGCAGATGAGCAAAACGTTCGACAAAAGCCTCGGCCGGGAAGAATTCGAGTTCGGCCTGTGCAAACAGAAACCCTTGGACGAAGCGTGCACCGCACTCGAGCGCGAAGTTCAGCTCCGCTTCAGTCTCGACCCCTTCGGCGATGATCCAGCAGCCGGTCTTTTCCGCCATCTGCGCGAGGGCTTTTACCACTTCGCTACTGGGCCCGCCTCGAGCGGCGGCCTGAAACAGGCGCATGTCCAGTTTGAGGATGTCGGGCTGCAGCGCCAGCACCCGGTCCAATTGGGAGTAGCCAGCACCGAAATCATCAATGGCGATCCTTGCACCGGCTTGGCGATAGCGCTTGACCACCTCGGCCAGGCGTTGCGGGTCACCACTGAGTTCGGTGATCTCGAAGACCACCCGTTGTGGATCGATACCCTCTTTTTCTAACTGCATCAAGCTTGGCAGTGGTTGCCCGGTCGTCAGCTCACTGACCCAGCGTGGGGAGATATTCAGGCTGAGAAACCAGTCCTCAGGGGCTAGATGGAACTGTCGCAGGGCATGTTGACGCAGTTGCCGATCAAGTTCGCGCAGGTTGTCTATGGGCAGTGAAGGATCGTTGAACAGCGCGCCGACGCTCTGCAGCGAGCCGTCGGCTTGGCGCAAGCGTCCAAGGGCTTCCACGCCGGCGATACGGCCTGTGGCAGTATCGATGAAGGGCTGAAAGCAGGCGAGCGGTTGCCCGTCGAACACGGCGGCTCCTCAGGTGAAGTGGGTTGGCAACGAGGCCTTGCCAGTGCAAGGCCTGCTGGCCGACGCTGCAAGAATGCAGCCAGTTTGCTCAGGGTCTGCCAGAGGGGGGCTGCATGAATACCCTGATCAAGGGAATCAGGCTGCTGCCCAGGCGAATCAGGCGAGCAAGATTGCCGCTTCTGGCGCCCTTGCCGGTGAGGAAACCCAAGGCGACAACGGCGCCCAGCCCCCAGAGCGGCGCGTGTTTGATACCCAGGCCATCCTGCAGGTTGCCCGTCATTTTTTTCAGGCGAGTCAGTGGCTCGAGCAGCTCACCCGAGGCCTGGCGGATTTCCTGGCGGTGCATCTCCATTTGCAAGCGCACCAGCGCCTTGCGCAGGTCATGGCGGTTAGGTTTGTGGGGTAGCTGGGACAGGCTCATGGCAACAGGCGCTCCCGGTCTTTGGCCAGTTCTTCAAGGGTTGCACTGAAGGGGGAGGTCTCGTCGGATATCAGCGCCTTTAGGCGCAAGCCGCAAAACAGCGCCGCCAATCCATGGAACACGCACAGGCCAATGATCCCGGCCAGTCGGTAGCTGTCCCAGAGCAGGATCAGTACCAGCACGGACAATGCGCCCAGCAGCAGCAGTGTGAACACCAGGGCCAGCCCGGCCAGCAGCAGCAGGCCGAGGCTTCGCGTTTTCTGTTCCTGCAACTCGATACCGAACAGTTCCACATGGCCGTGCAGCAGGCCCAGGACGGCGGCACCGAGCCGTCGGGAAGACGGCCCGTTGTTGGTTGTTTCGGTTTCCATACCGCAGGGCCTCAGCGACGGCTGGCCAGCAGGCCAATCAGAAGGCCGACACCCGCCGCGATACCCACCGAGCGCCATGGGTTGCTTTGTACATACTCCTCGGTGGCGCCCAAGGCTGCCTGACCGCGCTCGCGCAGAGAGTCTTCGGTCAATTTCAGGGTTTCTCGGGCGCGCAGCAGGCTGTCGTGGATTTGGGTGCGCAGTTCATCCGCCTGGTCGCCGGCCAGTGTCGCGGTATGTTCCAGCAGTTTTTCGGTGTCACGCACCAGGGTCTGGAAATCGGCCATCAGGGTTTCTTGAGCATTCTTTGCCATTTTGCTGGTCATCGGCGTTTCCCTCAGAGGCATGTGAATAGTTCGAGTGTGCAGCGGTATCAAAGGTTCACTGGTACAGCTTTTGCTGTGCTGTGGTGCATCCGGGCTCGTTCTTGCGCTGAATGTGGGCGTAAGGCCCGAGGCTGGTGGATAAACCTTAACCCAATCCAAGACAAACCCCAGAAAAAACTCAAGCAGGTAGTGCGTTCGGCCTTGCAGGTGCGCCAAATCGGGGCGTCGCAAGGGGTGTGCGAACTGCTTTGGTGCTTTTTCTCCCCTTGCAGGCCTGCCTTTACATGGAAAACTTGCAAAGCGCCGTGGACACACTGGTTCATGGCTCCAACACCTTGTTCATCTTGCTGGGGGCCGTGATGGTCCTGGCCATGCATGCCGGTTTCGCCTTCCTTGAGGTGGGAACTGTGCGGCACAAGAATCAGGTCAACGCCTTGTCGAAGATCCTCAGTGACTTCGCCATTTCGACCTTGGCCTATTTCTTCGTGGGTTACTGGATTTCCTATGGTGTCAGCTTCATGCATCCGGCCGCCACGCTGGGTGCCGATCATGGCTATGGATTGGTCAAGTTCTTCTTTCTGCTGACCTTCGCGGCAGCGATCCCGGCGATTATTTCCGGTGGTATCGCCGAGCGTGCACGCTTTGTGCCGCAGTTGTGTGCCACTGCGCTGATCGTTGCCTTTGTCTATCCCTTTTTCGAGGGGGTTGTCTGGAACGGCAATTTCGGTGTCCAGGCCTGGTTGCAGGTGCGTTTCGGGGCTGGCTTCCATGACTTTGCCGGCTCTGTGGTGGTGCACGCCATGGGCGGTTGGCTGGCCTTGGCCGCAGTGTTGCTGCTGGGGCCGCGCAATGGTCGTTACCGTGAGGGACGCCTGGTGGCCTTTGCACCCTCCAATATCCCGTTTCTGGCCTTGGGGTCGTGGATTCTGATCGTCGGCTGGTTTGGCTTCAACGTCATGAGTGCGCAGACCTTGCAGGCCGTCAGCGGCCTGGTGGCGGTCAACTCGCTGATGGCGATGGTTGGTGGAACGTTGGCAGCGCTGCTGGTGGGGCGTAACGACCCTGGTTTTCTGCACAACGGACCGCTTGCCGGGTTGGTGGCTGTCTGTGCGGGTTCGGACCTCATGCACCCCGTTGGTGCGCTGGCAACCGGTGCAATTGCCGGTGCGCTGTTTGTCTGGTGTTTTACTGCGGCGCAGAACCGCTGGAAGCTTGATGATGTATTGGGTGTCTGGCCACTGCACGGCGTCTGCGGGGTCTGGGGCGGTATTGCCTGTGGCATTTTTGGCCAGAGTGCCTTGGGTGGATTGGGCGGTGTCAGTCTGATCAGCCAGTTGATTGGCAGCCTGGCGGGGGTGTTGGTGGCGCTGGCTGGTGGTTTCAGCGTGTATGGTGTGATCAAGCGTGTGCATGGCTTGCGCCTGAGTCAGGAGCAGGAGTATTACGGCGCCGATTTGTCGATTCACAAGATCGGCGCCACCAGCCAGGACTGAGGCCGACTAGCGACCGCCCAGCAGCAGTGATTCGCAGGCTTCTATCGCTTCCAGCGGGCCGCTGAGCACCACGGCGTCGCCCGCATGCAGGCAGGTACTGGCATTGAGTTTCAAATCGTTACCCTGGCGCTGTACGGATTGCAGCTCGACACCCAGTGTCTCAAGGGCCAGTTCGCCCAGCGGACGGCCACAGGCATAGGCGTCGGCCCCCAGGCTCACAGCGTGCAGCAGCACTTTGGGTTGCCCTTCGCTGTCGATCAGGCTGGTCTGCGCACCATGATAGAAGCCATGGAGCAGGCGATAGCGGGTCCTGCGTACTTCGTCGACACGCTTTTGCACCTGGTCCTGCGGCAGGCCGAGCATGACCAGTGCATGGGAGGCCAGCATCAGGCTGGACTCCAGCAGCTCCGGCACCACCGCGTTGGCACCAGCGGCGCGTAGTTCTTCGCGCTGGCTGTCATCGCGGGTACGCACGAGAATTGGAACGTCACGGTTCAGTTGGCGTGCGGCCTTGAGCACATTCAAGGCAACTTCTGTCTTGTCCACGGCAATGACCAGCAGGCGTGCCCGGTCCAGGCCGATCGCCGCCAGCAGTTCGCCGCGGCGTGAGTCCCCGTAATGGACGTTGTGTTCGCCCGCTGCAGCTTCCTGCACGCGCACCGGGTCGTCATCCAAGGCGATGAAGGCGAGCTGCTCCTGGCGCAGGAAGCGTCCGATCGACTGGCCAACCCGGCCATAACCGCAAATCAGTACGTGGCCGCTCAGGGCCGCGCTCTGTGCGCCGATTTCTTCCAGTTGAACTTCCTGGTTGGGTTTGCGGTGCAGGCGTGCGGCGATAGAGGGCGCCGCGCGCAGCAGCAGGGGGGTGACCAGCATCGAGCAGAACGTTGCCGCCAGCAGCAGGTCGCCGAGCGCCTCGGGCAGCAGTTTGTTGTGTTGCATCTGGGCCATGAGGGCGAAACAGAATTCACCGCCTTGGGCCAGTGCCAGGCCGCTGCGCCATGCGGTCTCGCTGTCGCTGCCACGAACGCGAACCAGGGCGGCCACCACCGCGCCCTTGATAACCAGCAGGGCCAGGGTCAAGGCGAGGATCTCCAGGCCATGGCTGGCGAACAATTGCAGGTCGATCAGCATGCCGATACTGACGAAAAACAGCCCCAGCAGGATGTCGCGGAAGGGGCGAATGTCCGCCTCGATCTGATGGCGATAATGGCTTTCACCCAGCAGCATGCCGGCCAGGAACGCGCCCAGTGCCGGAGACAGGCCCAGCAGGTGTGTCAGCCAGGCCGTCAGCAGCACGATGACTAGCGCCAACAGAACGAACAGTTCCGCCGAATGAGAGTTGGCCACTTCGTGGAACAGTCGGGGCAGCAACCAGCGGCTGGCCATCAGCAGGCCGACGAAGAGGATCACCGTCTTGCCCAGCGTGAGTGGCAGTGCGAAGTACCACGCCTGGCCGCTTTGCCCGGCAAACACCGGTACCAGGGTCAGCAGTAGAACCGCCACGACATCCTGGAACAGCAATACACCGATCGCGTTCTGCCCGTGGCTGCTGAAAATTTCCCCGAGGCTGGTCAGCTCCTTGCTGACGATCGCGGTGGACGACAGCGCCAGGCCACCCCCCAGCAGCAATGCTGCGTTGGTCGGCATGCCGAGCAGGGCGAGTAGCCCGGCCAGTACAAACGTGGAGCAAATGACCTGCAGGCTGCCGAGGCCGAACACCACTTTGCGCAGCGCCATCATTTTCGACAGGGAAAATTCCAGGCCGAGGGAAAACAGCAGGAATACCACGCCCATTTCGGCAAGGTCCGGCAGTTCTTCGCTTTCATTGACCCAGTCCAGCGCGGTTGGGCCAACGAACAGGCCAACGCAGAGATAGCCGAGCACAGGTGGTAGCTGTACGCGGCGGAAGATGGCAATGACGACCAGCGATGACGCCAGAATGATCAGCAGGTTTGCAAACACAACATACTCCATGTACGAAAACAGCAAAAAAACACAAAAGCATAGCGCCAGGTGCTGCGTGGCTCCTTGATTCGAATCAGTATCGCAGGCGTCAGGGATGGCGTGGGGCAAGTGCCTCGACGGCCTTGTACCCTCGACCTAAAATACCCATTCATTCTTTTTATCGGTAACTGTCAATGCTTCCTGAATGCCAGCTGTTCGGCACCCTGGGATGTCACTTGTGTGAAGTGGCAGAAGCCCTGTTGATGCCGTTTGTCGAGCATGGCCTGTTGGTCGAACTGGTGGATATTGCCGAGGACGAGATGCAGGTCGAGCGTTATGGGCTGCGAATTCCCGTGCTGCGTCGTTGCGACAGCGGTGCCGAGTTGAACTGGCCTTTTGATGCCGAGCAGGTCGTCGCCTTTCTGCGCTGATGTCGTTTCTTCCCGGTGGCTTTTTCCTGGCGCACACCGGGCCTGGACGGGTTCACACTCTACTCCGTTGCCTCGGGAGCGGCAGCGTGTGTGACCTATTCAGCCAAAGGAGTGGCATCCATGAACCTTTCCAAACACTTCACCCTGTCCGAGATGACCGCGTCCCGGACCGCCAGTCGCCTGGGTATCGATAACACCCCGAATGATGAGGTTCTGCTCAATCTCAAGCGCCTTTGCGCCACGCTGGAGCAGGTGCGCAGCCTGGTTGGCCGTCCCGTGCTGGTCAGCAGCGGCTACCGTTCGCCCGCACTCAATCGCGCAGTGGGTGGCTCGCCCAAGAGTACGCACAGGCTGGGGTTGGCGGCAGACATCAGTGTTGCGGGCATGGCTCCGCTGGAGCTGGCGCAGTTGATAGCGCAAAGCACGCTGGCGTTTGATCAACTGATACTGGAGTTCGACAGTTGGGTGCACCTGGGGTTATCGGCCTCTGCCGAGCGCCGGCAGATCCTGACGATTCGCAAGGGCACCGGTTATCTGCCTGGCCTGCAGTAAGTGAGGTGCTGTCATTGACGGCATGCAGGTCACTCAATATGCTGTATATAGATACAGTATTTGCGGGCGGTTACGCCCAAGGACTCGAAACATGGTCAACGTCGAACAACTGAAGTACACCGTCAATCGCATGTCGGTCGAGATGGTCAGTGAGGCGGTGCTTGAACTGCGCCTTGACGGGCTTGTGCTTGAGGGCAAGACACCCTTCAACAAACTGCACTTCAACACCTGCTTCGCTGAAATAGAAGCCTTGTTTCAACGTGCCGGCTATCACCGCCCATTGGATGTGGTCGGTTATCAGGGGTTGCTGTACGCGCTGTATGACCCTACGCGCTGGGACGCCGTGGATGTACTGCGCTGGCTCAAGGAGTTCACCGAAGCGGCAGCGGTTCAGGCTGGCTGAGCTGAGTGCCATGCGGGATAATGGTCGGCCATTATCCTCTGGGTGTTCCCATGGCCTTCGCTTCATTCGATCCGGCACAGCATCAAGCCAGCACCGTCTGTCTCCCCCCAGGTGCCTGGTTAACGGTACTGGACTGCCTGTGTGATCACTTCAAGGCCATCGGGCGTGAACAATGGCTTGACCGTATTGCCCGGGGCCGTGTGCTGGATGCTCAGGGTGCACCGATCCGGGTCGACCTGCCCTATCGCCAGGGGCTGCGCATCCATTACTTTCGTGAAGTGCCTAACGAAAAGCCGATTCTCGTGCAGGAAACCCTGGTGCATGTGGATGAGCACCTGGTGGTGGCCGACAAACCGCATTTCTTGCCAGTAACGCCCACGGGCGAGTATGTCGAGCAGACCCTGCTGCGGCGGCTGATCCGTCGTCTGGATAACCCGAACCTGGTGCCGTTGCATCGTATCGATCGACACACCGCAGGCCTGGTGCTGTTTTCTGCCAATCCACAGAGCCGTTCCGCGTATCAATCATTGTTTCCCAATCGGCAGATCGACAAGCGTTATCAGGCTATTGCCCCTGCCTTGCCAGCACTGGCGTTCCCCTTGGTGCATAAAAGCCGCCTGGTCAGCGGGGAGCCATTTTTCCGCATGCAGGAAGTAGACGGGGTCAGTAACAGCGAGACGCTGGCCGACGTATTGGAAAAAAATGGCGAGTTCTGGCGGTATGGGCTGTCGCCAGTGACCGGCAAGACGCATCAGTTGCGCGTGCACATGACTGCGCTGGGGGCGAGCATCTGTAACGATCCCTTCTACCCAGAGGTGCGTCACGAGGACGACGATTACAGCAAGCCGCTGAAACTGCTGGCGCATAGCCTGCGTTTCAAGGACCCGTTAAGTGGTGAAGAGCGCTACTTCGAGAGCGAGCTGACGCTCGACTGGTAGATGGGGTGTCGGCGCACAGCCTTGTGGCTGTGCGCCTGACCGGTTCAGCGGTTGAAGCGTTCGACCAGCGAGTACTGGCTGGTGGCGGTGCGGGTCAACTCTTCGCTAAGCAGGGCAGAGTGCTGGGCCTGCTCGGAGGTTTGATCGGCCAGTTGAGCAATGGTGCTGATATTGCGGCTGATCTCATCGGCCACGGCAGTCTGCTCTTCGGTGGCGGCAGCGATCTGGGTGGTCATGTCGGTGATGTTGGCCACCGCTTCGCTGATACCCAGCAGTGCCTGGTCGGCTTCCATGACCCGAGCCACGCCTTCTTCGGCCTGACGATGGCCCGCTTCCATGGTCTGTACGGCGTTGCTGGCAGTTTGCTGCAGCTTGGCGATCAGCCCGTGGATCTGGCCGGTCGATTCGCTGGTGCGTTGTGCCAGTTGACGAACTTCATCCGCGACGACCGCGAAGCCGCGGCCCATTTCGCCGGCACGGGCAGCCTCGATGGCAGCGTTCAGTGCCAGCAGGTTGGTCTGGTCGGCAATGCCTTTGATCACATCCACCACGCCGCCGATTTCGTCACTGTCACGTGCCAGTTGCGTCACGGTCTGCCCGGTTTCGCCGACGGCCTGGGACAGGCGCTGGATGGCTTCGCGGGTTTCCCCGGCGATATCCCGGCCGCGTCCAGTCAGGCGATTGGCTTCCTGGGTGGCATCGGCGGTGCGTTGAACGTGGTTGGCCACTTCTTGAGTGGTGGCGGCCATCTGGTTGACGGCAGCGGCGACCTGTTCGGTTTCAACGCGTTGGCGCTCCAGCCCCGAGGAGCTGTTATGCGCCAGGGTGTCGGATTGACGCGCCTGTTCGTTCAGGTGTTCAGCGGTGTCCTGTAGGCGGGTCAGGCAGGTCTTGAGGCGTGCATCCTGGCTGAGCATGGCCATTTCCAGGCGGCCCTGAACTCCACGGCTGTCGCTGTACATTTGGGCGATCAGCGGGTCAGAGGTGGTCTGCTCGGCCAGACGCAGCAGGCGCTTGAGGCCGCGTTGTTGCCAGGTCAGGCCCATCAGGCCCAGTGGCACGGACAAGCCAGCGGCCAGGGCAAAGCCCCACGAATGGCCGAGCCAGTTACCGATCAGGAAACCGATCTGGCTGACCAGAATGAACGGTAGCCAGTCCTGCAGCACCGGCAGCCACTTGTCACGCTTTGGAATAGCCGACTTGCCCTGGTTGATTCGCTCGTACAACCCTTGGGCGCGGCGTATTTGTTCAGCCGTCGGTTTTACCCGCACGGACTCGTAGCCGACGACCTGATTGTTTTCAAAAACAGGAGTCACGTAGGCGTTGACCCAGTAGTGATCACCGTTCTTGCAGCGGTTCTTGACGATACCCATCCATGGCAGCCCCTGTTTCAGGGTGCCCCACATGTGAGCAAATACCGCCGGCGGCACGTCCGGATGGCGAACCAGGTTGTGTGGGGCGCGCAACAGCTCCTCTCGCGAGAAACCGCTGATTTCGACGAAGGCATCGTTGCAGTAGGTAATCAGACCTTTGGCATCGGTAGTCGAAATCAAACGTTGTTGATCTGGAAACGTCCGTTCGCGCTGGGTAATCGGCTGGTTATTACGCATTAGCTGTTCAATCCGGAAGGCTTTCGAGGGGTATCGGCAGCGAGTTGTTTTTATTGAGTCGATTTTTGCAGCCATTGATCGAGCGCAGGGTTTTCAATCATGACCTGAGTTATGCGAAAAAAGCTGCAGCTTTTAGAAAATTGCAAGCATTCTTTCATGCTTTTGACATAAAAGTCAGCAACTGACCAGTCGTTCACACTTTGGCTCATTTATTCAGCATTGGGTAGGTGAACAAACTGAAATGCAGCAGGTTCAGGGTGAAGTGGCTGACAACTGCTGCCAGCAGCCCGCCATGGCGGTAAACCAGGCCGTAACCTGCGCCTGCAATGCTTGCCAGTACCACCCATTGCCAACCGCCACCGAGGTGGGCCAGGCCGAATACGCCTGCGGCCAATAGCAGCGCCAGGCGCTGGCCATACTCACGGTACCTGAGCAGGTGTTGCAGGCCACCCTGAATGTACCCGCGAAACAGCACTTCTTCGGTCACGCTCACCAGCAGCAGGTTGTTGGCCAGCCATAGCCAGCCCTGTGTTGGCCATTTCGGTGCCCAGGCGACCATGCCGAGCAATTGTGCACTGCCCAGGCAGGCCATAGCGATCATGGCGGTCATGGTTGCAATCATGGGGACGCTGGTGGAGGTGTTGCGTGTGCCGGCCAGCATCCACGGGCAAGCCAGCAGTATCCAGAACGCGATCAGCGGCTTATCCAGGTTCAGGTACATCGAGTAGGGTGCGGCGTCGGTACTGAAGCGTTGCGCGTCGATGACTTTGGCGCTGTTGAAGCCGGGAAGCCAATGCAGGGCCAGCCCCGCCGCGAGCAGCACGAACAACCCATGGCCGCAGGCCTTCAACCAGCTGCTGCGAGGTCGTTGCACAAGCGCTGCCGCACACAGCAGCAGGATTAACCCGGGTAGGGCGGCACGTGTCAGTTGGCCCTGGCTCAGCGCGAAGGCGTAACCGAGGCAGAGCAGGGCAAGGGCAACCCCACGAGGTGATGGCATGTCGATTACCTTACGGTGAAGTCCGCGATGTTGGACTTGAACTGCACGGTAAAAGACACGCCTTTTTACGGGGCAACGACGATGGCCGCAGGGCCATCCATCAGGCCCCCTTGCCGGCGATCAGCTGCCGCAGCACGTAGTGCAGGATGCCGCCTGCCTTGAAGTACTCCACTTCGTTCAGGGTGTCGATGCGGCACAAGACCTCCAGGCTATCCTCGCGACCGTTGTCCCGGGTGATACGCAGGCGCAGCGCCATTCCCGGTGAAAGGGCGGCCCCGCTCAGGCCAAGGATATCGATACGCTCATCCCCCTTGAACGCCAGGGTCTTGCGATTTTGTCCGGGCCTGAATTGCAGGGGCAGTACGCCCATGCCCACCAGGTTGGAGCGGTGGATACGCTCGAAGCTTTCCGCCAGTACTGCTTTCACGCCCAGCAGGTTGGTACCCTTGGCAGCCCAGTCGCGGCTGGACCCGGTGCCATACTCTTGACCAGCGATCACCACCAGTGGCGTGCCGTCGGTGCGGTAGCGCATGGCGGCATCGTAGATCGACAGTTTCTCGCCGCTGGGAATATGCACGGTGTTACCGCCTTCTTCGCCACCGAGCATTTCGTTGCGGATACGGATATTGGCGAAGGTGCCGCGCATCATCACCTCATGGTTGCCGCGACGTGAGCCGTAGGAGTTGAAATCAGGCGGGGCCACGCCCTTGTCGCGCAGGTAGCGCCCGGCCGGGCTGTCAGCCTTGATGTTGCCGGCTGGCGAGATATGGTCGGTGGTCACCGAATCACCCAGCAATGCCAGGATGCGTGCGCCGTGAATGTCTTGAATCTGTGGCAGCGGGCCAGTGATGTCATCGAAGAACGGTGGGTGTTGAATATAGGTCGAGTCGTTCTGCCAGGCGTAGGTGGCAGCCTGCGGTACCTCGATGGCTTGCCATTGGGCGTCTCCTGCAAAGACTTCGGCATACTCTTTATGGAACATCGCCGTATCGACGCTGGCCACGGCCATGGCAATTTCCTTTTGGCTGGGCCAGATGTCGCGCAGGTAGACGGGTTGGCCGTCCCGGCCAGTGCCCAGCGGTTCTTTGCTCAGGTCGATACGTACGCTGCCGGCCAGGGCATAGGCCACCACCAGCGGCGGCGAAGCCAACCAGTTGGTTTTCACCAGAGGGTGCACACGGCCTTCAAAGTTGCGGTTGCCGGAGAGTACCGACGCTACGGTCAGGTCATGCTCGGTGATCGCCTTTTCGACGGGCGCGTCCAGAGGGCCGGAGTTACCGATGCAGGTGGTACAGCCATAGCCCACCAGGTCGAAGCCAAGGTCGTTCAGGTAAGGGGTCAGGCCTGCTGCCTGGTAATAGTCAGTCACCACTTTTGAGCCGGGTGCCAGCGAGCTCTTCACCCAGGGTTTGCGTTGCAAGCCTTTCTCCACGGCTTTTTTGGCCACCAGCCCGGCAGCCATCATTACGCTGGGGTTGGAGGTGTTGGTACAGGAGGTTATGGCGGCGATGACCACCGCCCCCTCTTGCAGAGCCGGATAATCGCTGCCAGTAGTCACCCCGCCATTGCGCGCGCTCGCCTTGGGTTGCAGGCTCATGAAGTCATCGAAGGCTTGGCGGACCTGCGAAAGCGCCACGCGGTCCTGCGGGCGTTTCGGGCCTGCAAGGCTGGCTTCGACGCTGTTCAGGTCCAGTGCCAGGGTGTCGGTAAAGGCGGGCGCGTGGCCGGGCAGGCGCCATAGGCCTTGCGCTTTGCAATAGGCCTCGACCCGTTTCACGGTTGCCTCGGGCCGACCCGACAGGCGCAGGTAATCCAGGGTGATGTCGTCGACCGGGAAGAAGCCGCAGGTGGCACCGTATTCCGGGGCCATGTTGGCGATCGTTGCGCGGTCGGCCAAGGGCAGGTCGGCCAGGCCGTCGCCATAGAACTCAACGAATTTGCCGACCACGCCTTTCTTGCGCAGCATCTGGGTGACGGTCAACACCAGGTCGGTGGCCGTGATGCCCTCGCGCAGTTTGCCGGTCAATTGGAAACCAATCACTTCGGGGATCAGCATGGAAACTGGCTGGCCGAGCATGGCTGCCTCTGCTTCGATGCCGCCCACCCCCCAACCCAGTACGCCCAGGCCGTTGATCATGGTGGTGTGTGAGTCAGTGCCAACCAGTGTGTCGGGAAAGGCGTAGGTACGGCCGTCCTCCTCGCGGGTCCAGACGGTCTGCCCCAGGTACTCGAGGTTGACCTGATGGCAAATGCCGGTACCTGGCGGTACCACACGGAAATTGTCGAACGCGTTTTGCCCCCAGCGCAGAAAGGCATAGCGTTCGCCATTGCGCTGCATTTCGATGTCGACGTTTTCACTGAAAGCCTGCTGGCTGGCGTAGCGGTCGACCATCACTGAGTGGTCGATCACCAGGTCCACCGGTGACAGCGGGTTGATGCGCTGAGGGTCTCCCCCGGCCTTGGCCATGGCAGCGCGCATGGCCGCCAGGTCGACCACCGCGGGTACCCCGGTGAAATCCTGCATCAGTACCCGCGCCGGGCGGTACTGGATTTCGCGGTCGGACCTGCGATTTTCAAGCCATTTGGCCAGGGCATACAGGTCGCTGCCGGTGACCGTCTTGCCATCCTCCCAGCGCAACAGGTTTTCCAGCAGCACCTTGAGCGACAGGGGCAGTGCGCTGAGGTCGCCCAGGCTGCGGGCGGCCTCAGGCAGGCTGTAATAGTGATAGAGGCGGTCGCCTACCGTCAGGGTCTTGAGGGTATTCAGGCTGTCGAGCGAGGGCATGGGTCAACTCCTTCTGGGCCGGTGATCGGCAATCGCCCTGCGGTCGCCGAATTCACCGTCAAGGTGTCGGTCCGCAACGCACGGACCTGGCTGAAGGGTCAGGTTAGACCTGATTGCCGGGCCTGGCTAAATACTGGACCGGCGGGACGTGTCACTGGTTCCTAAACTCCTTTATCATTCGCCGATTTGCCGCCGTTGCGCCGTGCGCTCGGCCAGGGTCTGCTGCGTGTGCTGCCGACCGTCCTGGAGTGATTGATGAATACCCTGTTTATGCATTGCCGACCCGGTTTCGAAGGCGAAGTCTGTTCCGAAATCGCCGAGCATGCCGCACGGCTGAATGTGGCCGGTTATGCCAAGGCCAAACCGCAAAGCGCGTGCGCCGAGTTCATTTGCAACGACGCCGAAGGTGCCGAGCGGTTGATGCGTGAACTGCGCTTCTCGCAGTTGATTTTCCCTCGGCAATGGGCCCGTGGCAGTTTTGTCGAACTGCCTGAAACCGACCGGATCAGCGTGCTGCTGGAGACCCTGGCCGAGTACCCGGTGTGCGGCAGCCTCTGGCTGGAGGTCATGGACAGTAACGACGGCAAGGAACTGTCGACGTTCTGCCGCAAGTTCGAGGGGCCGCTGCGCAAGGCGTTGCTCAACGCTGGCCGGCTGGTGGACGACGCCGCCAAGCCGCGCTTGCTGCTGACCTTTGTCAGTGGCCGGCGGGTGTTTGTCGGGTTGGCAGCGGCGGACAATTCGGCCATGTGGCCGATGGGGATCCCGCGACTGAAATTCCCGCGTGAAGCCCCAAGCCGCTCAACCCTGAAGCTGGAAGAAGCCTGGCACCACTTTATTCCACGCGATCAATGGCCGCAGCGCCTGTCTGAAGACATGACCGGGGTCGACCTGGGTGCCGCACCGGGTGGTTGGACCTATCAACTGGTCAAGCGCGGTATGCTGGTGACGGCTATCGACAATGGGCCAATGGCTGAAAGCTTGATGGACACCGGGCTGGTCCAGCACTTGATGGCCGATGGTTTTACCTACAAGCCCAAGCAGACCGTAGACTGGATGGTCTGTGACATCGTCGAGAAGCCGGCGCGTAGTGCAGCACTGCTGGAAACCTGGCTGGGCGAGGGCCTGTGCCGCGAAGCGGTGGTCAACCTGAAATTGCCGATGAAGCAGCGCTATGCCGAGGTTCGGCGTTTGCTGGAGCGCATCGAAGAAGGCTTCAAGGCGCGCAAGGTCAAGGTATCGATTGGCTGCAAGCAGCTGTATCACGACCGTGAAGAGGTCACCTGCCATCTGCGCCGACTGGATATGAAACCACGTTGAGGCTGTTGCACGTCGCACTGGCCCAGCCAGGCAGTGCAAGACAGCTGTTACCTAGTCTTCGGAGAAAAGCATGACTGACACCGATTCTACCCTGACCGCCGATGCGGTCCTTGATGCCAGTGGTCTGAACTGCCCTGAGCCTGTGATGATGCTGCATCAGTACGTGCGCGATCTTGGCGCGGGTGGCCTGCTCAAGGTCATCGCGACAGACCCTTCGACTCGTCGCGATATTCCCAAGTTCTGCGTATTCCTCGGCCATGAACTGGTCGAGCAGCAGGAGCTGTCTGGTACTTACCTGTACTGGATCCGCAAGAAGCTCGATTAAGCCGCTGCCTGCCGGATGCGTTTGCGTGCACTGCGCACCAGGCGCACCGAGAGCATCAATGCGGCGCAGGTCAAGCCGACAATCAGGCCTTCCCAGAGGCCGCTTGGCCCGCTGGCCGTGCCCAGCCAGTCGGTCAGGCCGAGCAGGTAACCCACCGGCAGGCCAATGCCCCAGTACGCGAACAGGGTCAGGATCATGGTGACTCGCGTGTCCTGATAACCACGCAGTGCACCGGCGGCAGTGACCTGGACCGCGTCGGAGAACTGGAACAGCGCCGAGTAGACGATCAGCATCGAGGCAATCTGGATGACTGCGCTGTCGGCGGTGTAGATCGAGGCAATCGGTTCGCGCATCAGCAGCATCAGGCTTGCTGAAAAGCAGGCGTAGGCCAGCGCCGTGGCCATGCCGACGCCCGCAGCAAAACGCGCCTGGCGTGGCTCGCCGGCGCCGATGGCCTGGCCGACCCGCACGGTGACGGCCATGCCCAGCGAGTACGGAATCATGAACACCAGGGAGCTGACGTTGAGGGCAATCTGGTGCCCGGCAACCACAGTTGAGCCGAGGCTGCCGATCAGCAGGGCAATCACGGCAAAGATGCTCGACTCTGCAAATACCGCGATGCCGATTGGTAGGCCGATACTGAGCAGGCGCTTGATCAGGGCCCACTGCGGCCAGTCGAAGCGGGCAAACACCTCACTTGGGCGATAGACCGGCGCCCGGGCGATCCAGACCGCCATGCACAGGGCCATGAACCACATGACGATGCCGCTGGCCCAGCCACAGCCGACACCGCCCATGGCCGGCAGGCCCAGGTGGCCATAGATGAAGATGTAGTTCAACGGGATATTCAGCATGAGCCCGGCAAGCCCCAGTACCATGCTCGGGCGTGTGAGCCCCTGGCCGTCGCTGCTGCAGCGCAACACAAAGTAGATGCCTACGGCCGGCAGGCCGAAAGCGATGCCTTTCAGATAACCCATGCAGGGCGCGATCAACTCCGGGTCGACCTTCATCACGTGCAGGATTGGCTCGGCACTGATCAGCAACAGGCTGGCAGCAATTCCGACCGCCAGTGCCAGCCACAGTGCCTGGCGCACCAACGGACCAATCTCGGCAGGCTGGCCGGCGCCGAAGCGCTGGGCAACCTTGGGCGTGGTCGCCAGCAGAATGCCGGTCATCAATAGAAACACCGGCACCCAGATGGAGTTCCCCAGCGCTACGGCGGCAAGGTCCCGCGGGCCGACCCGTCCGGCCATCACCGCATCGACGAAGCCCATGGCGGTCGTTGCCAGTTGCGCGATGATGATGGGGGTGGCCAGGCGCATCAGGGTGCTCAATTCGGCGCGAACACGAGCGGGGCGGGAGAGCGGGGTGGTGTCGGTGGTCATGAGTGTCACAAGGCAGGTGTCCCCATTGAAGGTGTGGAAAATTGCTTAGTCTAACCGTTGACGGATCGGTCAGGAAATAACCTGTGACTGGATTGGCCGGGGCCGATGCGCCTAAACTGCGCTCCCCGATAGGAGATCGCCATGCTTATTGTTGCCGACGAAAATATTCCGCTGCTCGATGCTTTTTTTGCCGGCTTCGGTGAAATTCGCCGTTACCCGGGGCGAGCCATCGACAGCGCCTGTGTGCGGGACGCCGACGTCCTGCTGGTGCGTTCGGTGACTCAGGTTGATCGGGCCTTGCTGGAAGGCAGCACGGTGCGTTTTGTCGGTACCTGCACCATTGGTACGGACCACCTTGACCTGGACTATTTCGAGCAGGCAGGCATTCGCTGGTCCAGTGCACCCGGTTGCAATGCCCGCGGCGTCGTGGACTATGTACTGGGAAGCCTGCTGACGCTGGGCGAACTGGATGGCGTTGATCTGGCCAAGCGTACCTATGGTGTGGTGGGGGCTGGTGAAGTCGGACGTCGGCTGGTCGAGGTGCTGCGCGGGCTGGGTTGGTCGGTGCTGGTCTGTGATCCGCCACGGCAGGCTCGCGAGGGTGGGGATTATGTCGGCCTGGAGCGTATTCTCGCCGAGTGCGACGTGATCAGCCTGCACACGCCGCTGACCCGTAGCGGTGAGCACGCAACCTGGCATCTGCTCGATCGCGAGCGACTGGCGCGCCTGCGGCCAGGTGCCTGGCTGATCAACGCCAGCCGAGGGCCCGTGGTGGATAACAGTGCCCTGCGTGAGCTGTTGCTCGCCCGTGACGATGTCCAGGCCGTGCTGGATGTCTGGGAAGGCGAACCACAGGTTGATCTGGCACTTGCCGACCTGTGTGTACTGGCCACGCCGCACATTGCGGGCTACAGCCTGGATGGCAAGCAGCGCGGTACCGCGCAGATCTATCAGGCATTCTGCGCCTGGCGAGGCGAGCCCGAGCAGGTGAAACTGGTCGATCTGTTGCCACGGCCATGGCTGGCGCAACTTAGCCTTGAAGCCGAAACCGATCCGGCCTGGGCCTTGGCCACGCTGTGCCGAGCCGTGTATGACCCGCGCCGTGACGATGCAGATTTTCGCCGTAGCCTTGGCCGTGACCCGGGTAAGCAGCGAGCAGCCTTCGACCTCTTGCGCAAGCAGTACCCGGCGCGTCGTGAAATCGAAGGCCTTGCCGTAAAGGTCAATGGCGAATCGCCAGCCTTGCGGCAGATGATCGCTGCACTGGGGGCTGTGCAGGTCTGAACGGCAGGCAATAAAAACCCGGCGCTGGCGCCGGGTTCAGGAAGTCGGTACCGATCAGGCTTTTTTGGCGGTTTTTTCCCGGCTCTTTTCCAGGTCCTGGCAAGCCTTCTGGATCATCTGTTCGGTGATCGGGATTTCACGACCCTGAGCATCAATGATCGCGCCGCAGGCCGGGTTGGCGTGGGGCGACGCTTGTTGCGATGTGCTGCTGTTCTGCAAGCTCATATCCTGTCTCCTCATCAGGTTGCAAGCTCAGCCTAGATAGGCGCGATGACCGCCTTGTGACAAGGTCCTTCGCGAGTCGCCGCGCATGTGCCAAGTCCACCAGAAAGCCATACAAACTGCCAGTAGCACTTTAGAACGAAATCTACTAGGCACTGCTGGGATGCGGCTTAAGTGCTGTGCTCATGCTGCTGCTCGGGTGTAGGCTGCTGCAAATCGACTGAAAGTGGCATTGTCATGATCCTCCGTGTGTCTTCCCGGCAACGCCAGGCCATTCAACTGGCATGGCGTTTTATCCGCCCGTATCGAAAACAGGCAATCGCCGCGCTGGTCGCGCTAGTGCTGACGGCGGCGATTACCCTGTCGATGGGGCAGGGGATTCGCTTGATGGTTGACCAGGGCTTCATGACGCAGTCGCCAACACTGCTGAATCAGTCTATCGGGTTGTTCTTGTTGCTGGTGCTGGCCCTTGCGGTTGGCACCTTTACGCGCTTCTACCTGGTGTCGTGGATCGGTGAGCGTGTTGTTGCTGATATCCGTCAGCAGGTGTTTGATCACCTGGTTTACCTGCACCCCGGTTTTTTCGAGAGCAACCGCAGTTCAGAAATTCAGTCGCGGCTGACCGCCGATACAACGTTGCTGCAATCGGTGATCGGCTCTTCGCTTTCGTTGTTTCTGCGCAATGCCTTGATGGTGGTGGGTGGCGTTGTGCTGCTGTTCGTGACCAACCCGAAGCTGACCAGCATTGTGGTGTTGGCGTTGCCCCTGGTGCTGGTGCCGATTCTGGTTTTCGGTCGGCGGGTGCGTAGCCTGTCGCGTCAGAGCCAGGACCGGGTAGCGGATGTTGGCAGTTATGTGGCCGAAACCCTGGGGCAAATCAAGACCGTGCAGGCCTACAACCATCAGGCCAGCGACCAGCGTCGTTTTGCTGTGACGGTCGAAGCGGCGTTCGACACCGCGCGCAAACGCATTCTGCAGCGCGCCTGGCTGATTACCCTGGTCATTGTGCTGGTGCTCGGTGCAGTGGGGGTGATGCTTTGGGTGGGCGGCATGGACGTGATCGCGGGGCGTATTTCCGGCGGTGAGCTGGCTGCGTTCGTTTTTTACAGCCTGATCGTCGGCAGTGCGTTTGGCACCTTGAGTGAGGTGATCGGTGAGCTTCAGCGTGCTGCGGGCGCGGCGGAACGGATTGCTGAGCTGTTGGCCGCACGCAGTGAGATCGTTTCGCCGGAGCACGGCGTGATGCACTTGCCGGAAAGGGTCAGCGGCCAGTTGGAACTGCGTGAGGTGTGCTTTGCTTATCCGTCGCGACCGAACCCGGCCGCTATTGATCATTTGAGCCTGGTGGTGGCGCCCGGCGAGACCCTGGCGTTGGTCGGGCCGTCGGGTGCTGGTAAATCAACGCTGTTTGATCTGTTGCTGCGCTTTTACGATCCGCAAGCCGGTCAGATCCTGCTCGACGGCCAGCCTGTTGATCGACTGGACCCTCAGGACTTGCGGCGAAACTTCGCGCTGGTCGCACAAAACCCGGCGTTGTTCTACGGCACGGTCGAGGACAATATCCGCTACGGCCGTGCCGATGCCAGCAGCGCCGAGGTCGAGGCCGCTGCACGCAGTGCCTACGCCCATGAGTTCATCCTGCAGTTGCCTCAAGGCTATCAAACCCACCTGGGCGAGTCCGGGCTTGGGCTTTCCGGTGGTCAGCGTCAGCGCTTGGCCATTGCCCGGGCGCTTTTGGTGGATGCGCCGATCCTCTTGCTCGACGAGGCGACCAGTGCGCTGGACGCACAGAGCGAGCACTTGATCCAGCAAGCCTTGCCAGGGTTGATGGCCGGACGAACCACATTGGTGATCGCTCACCGCCTGGCAACCGTGCAGCATGCCGACAGGATCGCTGTCATTGATCAGGGCCGGCTGGTGGCGGTCGGCACTCATCGGCAGTTGATTGCCGAAAGCCCGCTGTATGCCCGGCTGGCGGCGTTGCAGTTCAGTGCTGCAGATACGCCACATGAAGCCGATAACAAGGTGTAAGTCCGGTCTTTACATTTTTATGACAGCCTCAATACCGCCTGTCACATTTCTGTAGTAATCCCCTGAGACTATCGTAACCCGTTGTTGCGTAGCACTTGAATGCTTGCCGGCCGTCACGGATGACCGTTTTTTTTGCTGATGCTGGCTGCTTGCCAAGGGAGATAAGGATGTCTCCGCGTCTTGCATTGGTACACACACCTCTACCTTGTTGTGAGACCCTGCCCGATGTTCCTGCGTAAATCTCTACGGATGCAAATCCTCGCTCTGCTTGGCGGAAGCGTGTTGGCAATGCTGCTGATTGCTCTGGTCTGCTTCCAGTTTCTCTCTGCCAGCGTGCGTGGATATGGTGAGTTGGTCGATGGGCCGCTGCAGGCCTCGCAGCTGATCGATGAGGCCAACTTGCAATTCAAGGTCCAGGTTCAGGAGTGGAAAAATGTCCTGCTGCGTGGCAAGCAACCTGCGGAACTGGACAAGTACTGGCAGCAGTTCCAGGCACGCGAGCAGCAAGTGCAGGGCATTCTTGCGCAATTGATCAACAGCAACGCACAAGAATCTCAGCTCCAGGCGCGCCTCGTGCAACTCAAGGACAGCCATCGTCAACTGGGTGCGGCCTACGCCAAAGGCCGCGAAGCCTTTTTGGCAGCAGGCGGTGATCCTGTTGCAGGCGATCAGGCGGTAAAGGGTGTCGACCGGGCAACCAGTGAGCAGATGAGTGAGTTGGTCAGCCAGTTGCGCGCTGATGCCAAGGCGCGCGCTACACACATCAGTGAAGCGGCGCAGCGCACGGTCTGGCTGGGGTTGTTGATCATGTTCGGCTCGGCTGTGCTCGTGGGGCTGCTTAGCGTGTCGCTGGTCAACCGCAACATTGTCGAGCCAATCCGCAAGCTGATCGAGTATGTGGCGAACCTCAGTCATGGCCGTTTCGATGCGCGTGTTGCCAGTGACCGTCAGGATGAGCTTGGGCGCCTGGCGTTAGCTGCCAATACCTTGCGTGACTTCCTTGCCGATACCTTTGGGCGTCTGCAGAGCAACGCGGTAGACCTTGAGTCGGCCAGCGGCGAGTTGCGGACCATCGCCGGCGGCATGGCTCGTGGCACGGATGACCAGTTTCAGCGCACCGATCAGGTCGCGACGGCCATGCATGAAATGTCTGCTACGGCGCAGGAGGTCGCACGCCATGCAGCTGAAGCGGCGCGTGCCGCCGACGAGGCAGATCACAATGCCCAGGCAGGCGAGCAGGTGATGCAGGCGACGATCGATACGATTGCCGCTGTTAATCAGGAAATTGTCGGTACCGCAGGCGTTATTCGCAATCTGGAGCACGACAGTGCGCGGATTGGCAAAGTGCTGGAGGTCATTCACGGTATCGCCGAGCAGACTAACCTGCTGGCACTCAACGCGGCCATTGAGGCAGCGCGTGCCGGCGAAGCGGGCCGTGGTTTTGCGGTCGTTGCCGATGAAGTGCGCAGCCTGGCTCAGCGCACCGGCGCGTCGATTGCCGAGATCAATCAGATCATCAGCGCTGTACAGTCGGGTGCCATGGAGGCGGTCAAGGCCATTGAGAGCGGTCAGGTGCGCAGTGAGGAGGGGGCCGCGCAAGTTCAACGTGCGGGGCAAATGCTTCAGCGCATCACCTTGGCGGTGGAAGCGATCCGCGACATGAACCGGCAGATCGCCACGGCTGCGGAGGAGCAGACCAGCGTGGCCGATGATATCTCGCGCAACCTGGTGGAAATCACGCGGATTGCGACCGCCAACCAGGAAGCGGTGGAACATACCGAGCAGGCCGGTGGTCGCCTGCACGAGCTGTCCGGGCAACTGGGCGCCGTTACCGCTCGCCTCAGCGCCTGATCGCCACAGGCGGGGGAAATCCGCCACTTGCCAGCCGCTGAGGCGTGGCAATGTGGCGGTTTTTCGCCATGAAAACCGCTAAATATGCGCGGGCTGACACGTTTTAGCCATTGGCCGTTGGTGTAAGTGCAGTTGGCCCGCTTCCTGCTTTAAGGCGGCGTTGGCTTAGGCCATGCAAGCACCCGGCGGTTGCCGCTTCAGATGACCGCACGGCGTGACGACTGTTCCCCGATCCATCGAACAACCCCAGCCGCCAGCCATCGCGCCGGTGTCCAGGCCTGCTGCCTGAGTACCGGGTCGCCCTCTGCGTTGGCCTGCGCGAGCAAAAACAAAAATCGGGCGTGCACAACGGGGCGAGCGGTCATTGCCAATTACTTCACTTCAATTGGATTGAACTATGAAAAAAATCCTGCTGACGCTCTTGTGCCTGAGCGTCATCGGTTGCTCCAAGCCCAATGAGCCCGAGAAAACCGTAGACGTGCTGCTGATCGGCGGCGGCATCATGAGTGCAAGCCTTGGGACCTACCTCAACGAGCTGGAACCTGAATGGTCCATCGACATCTATGAGCGCATGGACAAGGTTGCCGAAGAAAGCTCCAATGCCTGGAACAACGCCGGTACCGGTCACTCGGCGTTCTGCGAACTGAACTACACCAGCGAGGGTGCCGACGGAACGATCGATATCAGCAAGGCTGTCGGGGTCAATGAGCAGTTCGAGATCTCCAAGCAGTTCTGGGCCTATCAGGTCGAGCGCAATGTGCTGAACAATCCTAAGTCGTTCATCAACAATGTGCCGCACATGAGCTTCGTCTGGGGCGACAAGAACGTCGAGTTCCTGAAGAAGCGTCATGCTGCCCTGCAACACAGCTCGTTGTTCCGCGGCATGGAATACACCGAAGACCACAAGCAGATCGAGCAGTGGGTGCCGCTGGTCATGGAAGGCCGTGCTGCCGACCAGAAGATCGCAGCCACACGCATGCCGATCGGCACCGACGTCAACTTTGGTGAGATTACCCGCCAGTTGTTCGCGTCGATGACCCAACACGATAACGTCAAACTGCACGTTCAGCATGAAGTCCGCGACATTGTTCGCAATGCAGACAACACCTGGACCGTGGTCGTTGCCGACCTGGCCAACAAAGGCGTCGAAAGCAGCGTCAAGGCCAGGTTCGTCTTCATTGGTGCCGGTGGTGGTGCGCTCAAGTTGCTGCAGAAGTCGGGTATTCCTGAAGCCGAAGGCTATGCAGGCTTCCCGGTCGGCGGTCAATTCCTGATGACGGACAACCAGGACATCGTTGCGCGCCACGAGGCCAAGTTGTACGGCAAGGCTTCGGTCGGTGCGCCACCGATGTCGGTTCCGCACCTGGACACCCGAGTGATCGATGGCAAGGAAGTGCTGCTGTTCGGTCCGTTCGCCACGTTCTCGACGAAGTTCCTCAAGAATGGCTCGTTGCTTGACATGTTCGCTGCGCTGACCCGCCACAACATCATGCCAATGACCCACGCCGGTATCGACAACATCGACCTGAGCACCTACCTGATGGGCCAGTTGATGCTGAGCTTCGAAGACCGCATGGCAGCCCTGCGTGAGTATTTCCCGAACGCCCGGAACGAAGACTGGAAACTGCTTCAGGCCGGTCAGCGGGTTCAGGTGATCAAGAAAGACCCTGTGCACGGCGGTATCCTGCAGTTCGGTACCGAAGTGGTTGCGTCCGAGGACGGCACCATCGCGGCACTGCTGGGTGCGTCACCTGGTGCTTCGACTGCTGCGCCGATCATGCTGAGTGTGTTGGAGAAGACCTTCAAGGACCGTATCAAGACCCCTGAGTGGCAGGCCAAGCTGAAGGAAATCATTCCAACCTATGGCCAGAAGCTCAACAACAACCTTGAGCTGACCAACAAGACCCGTGCCTGGAGCAGCGAGCGCTTGCAGCTGAACTTCGTACCGGTATTGCCTGAGGAAGCGCCTGCCCAGGCGGCGATGTAAGGCACATCATTGGCAAGCCCGCTTCAACAACGGTCACACAAGGTTGTTGGCGCGGGGCTTGCCAGCGATACAGGTGCCGCGAACCCGCGGGCACCCTGCTGATGCCATCGCAGGCGTTGAATCAGTGGCGACGCTTCTTGTTGCCGTCGGCCAGGTTGTTGCCCAGAGCACCACCGGCTGCACCGCCCAGGCCTGCACCGATGGCCGAGCCGGTGCTACCACCGAGCTTGCCGCCAATCAGCGAGCCACCTGCCGACCCCAGGCCGCCACCCAGCGCTGCCTCGGCTTTGTTGCCCTTTTTCGCGGCCATTGCGCTGCCCGCTGCACCGCCAACGCCGGCACCGACAGCTGCACCGGTGCTGCCGCCCAGTTTTTGCCCGACAACGTTACCCAGAACGCCGCCCAGGCCGCCGCCGATTGCCGTCGTGCCATCGCCCGCCACTGCGCCTTGTGCGCACAGCAGGCCCAGAGTAATGGCGGCAAGAGTCTTACGCATGTGAAACAACCTCAAACAGGAGAAAAGGGCGCGTATTCTGAGGGTGTTCTTCGATGCCGGCAATCGACACTGACCATCGGCGTAGCACGCGAGCCGCCCCGTTTCAGAGGTCTTGGACCGTGCGGACCTGGTCTTTGTTGACGCGGTTGCGCTTGCCGTCCAGTTGCTCGAATTCGTAGAAGCCGGAGTCTTCGTCGTACGTTGGCGTGTCGATGGTCTGGATCTCGCGTCCGTCGTTGAGGGTGATCACGGCCGGCGATGAGCAGCCTGCCAGGGTGCCCAGGCCCAGTGCGAGGAGGAACGCAGGGAGTGTTCGTTGGATCATCGTGTATCTCCAGTCATGGATGGGACGCTGTACGGTTCTTGAGATGCATACCATTACAGCAAGTTCCTTGTTGAGTGCAGCATAGCTGTCAGGGGCTGATCGTGGTCAGGGTAGTGCTGGGCGCGAGTTGATGTGGCCTGTGATATAACACCGGGCATGTGTTCCTACCAATGGATTCAAGGTCCCATGAAAGCCAAGGCTGATGTACCTTTTGTGCCGCTTAACATCGCGGTGTTGACCGTCAGTGATACCCGTACGCTTGAAACCGATACCTCGGGTGAGGTGTTCGTCGAACGCCTGACGACGGCCGGGCACGCCCTTGCGGCGCGTGTATTGCTCAAGGACGATCTCTACAAAATCAGGGCTCAGGTCGCGACCTGGATTGCCGATGAGCAGATTCAAGTGGTGCTGATTACCGGTGGTACAGGGTTTACCGGTCGCGACAGCACGCCCGAAGCGGTGACGTGCTTGCTGGACAAGCAGGTCGATGGTTTTGGTGAGCTGTTCCGGCACATTTCGTTGGCCGATATCGGCACCTCCACCATCCAGTCGCGCGCGCTTGCGGGCCTGGCCAATGGCACGCTGGTGTGTTGCCTGCCGGGTTCGACCAATGCATGCCGTACCGGCTGGGACGGCATCCTGGCCGAGCAGTTGGATGCCCGTCATCGCCCGTGCAATTTTGTCACCCACCTCAAGCAGGCCGAACCCTGCCAGAGCCGTGGCTGAGGCCGCGGCGGTGAAGCCGCTGATGTCCGTCGAGCAGGCCCTTGAGCGCCTGCTGGCGTTGGCCGATAGCACGCCTGTTCGTGAGTATGAACAGGTCTGCCTGGCTGAGGCTGAAGGCCGCGTACTGGCCCGTGAACTGGTTGCCAGCCTGGACCTGCCGCCGTGGCCGAACAGCGCCATGGACGGTTATGCCTTGCGCCTGGCCGATTGGCAGGGTGAGCCGCTGGTGGTGAGCCAACGGATATTTGCCGGTCATGCGCCTGCACCACTGGAGCCCGGCTCTTGTGCGCGTATCTTTACCGGTGCGCCAATGCCGGCGGGCGCCGATTGTGTGGAAATGCAGGAAAATACCGAGGTTCTGGCCGATCAGCGGGTGCGCTTCACCCAGCCGTTGCGCGTTGGTCAGAACATTCGTCCTCAAGGCCAGGAAACACGCGCCGGTGAGCAGGTGCTGGCTGCCGGCACACGCCTGGGGCCTATCGAGTTGGGCTTGGCAGCCTCATTGGGCTGCGCTGAGCTGACGGTGGTTCGGCGTGTGCGGGTAGCGTTGCTGTCCACCGGTGATGAGTTGGTTGAGCCTGGCTTGCCGTTGGGCCCCGGGCAGATCTACAACAGCAATCGACGGCTGCTGGCGGCCTGGTTGCAGCGTTTGGGTTGTGAAGTGGTCGACGTCGGCATTCTTGAGGATGACCTGCAGAAGACCCGCGAATGCCTGGGACGTCTCTCTGACGTCGACCTGATCCTCTCTACCGGCGGTGTTTCGGTCGGTGAAGCCGACTACCTGGGTATCGCCTTGCGTGAGGAAGGCGAGTTGGGGCTCTGGAAGCTGGGAATCAAGCCAGGCAAGCCGCTGACCTTCGGGCATTACCGCGGTGTGCCGGTAGTCGGGCTGCCCGGTAACCCTGCGTCGACGCTGGTGACGTTCGGCCTGTTGACCCGTCCCTACCTGTTGCGCCGCCAGGGTGTTCAGGACGTCGCGCCTCTGCAGTTTGCCGTGCCAGCCGGCTTTGAATGGCCCAAGGCCGGCAGTCGCCGGGAATACCTGCGTGGGCGAATGGAGCACGGGCAGGCGCGGATCTACAAAAACCAGAGTTCTGGCGTGCTGCGCAGTGCCGCCTGGGCAGAGGGACTGGTCGAGGTTCGTGAGGGTCAGACGCTCGTGCCAGGCGACATGCTGCAGTTCATTCCGTTGAGCGAATTACTCGGCTGAGCGGCTTAGCAGTGCGCTGTCCAGGTGGGGGCCGTGTGCCCTGGGTAGCGCGCTGAGGCGCGCGTGTACTGCCTCAAGTTGTGCCGCTGCAACGCTCCAGTCGTGCGTTGTACTGACGAACTGGCGAGCAGCGTCCGACAGTTGTCGCATGCGCCAGGGTTGGTTGAGCAGTTGGGTAATCATCAAGGCCAGGCCATCGCTGTCGTCGCAGCCCAGGTAGTGTTCGCCATTGTTTACGGTCAGGCCGGCGACGCCATCGCGGGTAGTAACCACGGGCAGACCGGCCGCCATGGCTTCCAGCACCTTGACCTTGCAGCCACCTTTATGGCGCAGCGGGGCGAGGAAAATCGCCGAGTGACGTTGTATGTCGCGCAGGTCTGGCAGGTAGCCGACCCACTCGATACGCGGGTCATTCCAGTGCAATTTCAACTGTTCCGGCAGGGCATGGCCCGCGATTGCCACGCGAACCGCTGGGTTGCTCAGCCAGACTTTTGGCATGATGTCGTCGAGGGCCCACTCAATGGCATTGAGGTTGGCGCCGTACTCGAAATTGCCGACAAACAACAGGCGTTGGCTGTGCAGTGCCGGGCTCACAGACTGGTAGTACTCGCAGTCGACGCCATTGATGACCACATGGGCGGGGCGGCCAGTCATTCGACTGATCAGGCCGGCGTCGTCTTCACTGACCGCAACCACTTCGCTGGCCTGGCGCAGTACCCGTGTTTCCCAGTACCGGTAGCGCCAGCGGTCGAAGGTATTGAAAGGGCGCAGCCACAAGGGCAGTCGGTCCTGGCGGGCGGCACCGGCAATGGATTCAACGGTGTGCTCACTGACAATGAACGGCAGTCCGCTCGATTGCAGGGCTTTTTCGAAGGGTTGAAAACTGTAGCTGTGCTCGATCTGTATCACGTCCCAGTGTTCTTGCAGCAAGTGCTCGAAGCAATGCCGCAGGTGGGGCGCCAGGCCGTTGATACTGGCCCGCATCGGGTAGCTGACATAGAACGCTGCGAGCAGGTTGAGCGGGCTGCGCAGCGGGCGCCTGGGCAGTACGATCAAGCGCTCGACCCAGGGTTCGAGCGCTTGCCGTGCCGCGTCCCCGAGGGGAACCTTCGATTGCACCAACAAGGTGATGCGGTGGCCCCGTTGGGCCAGACCGCGTAGCAGGTTGTATTGCCGGGTCTTGCCACCGCTGGTGGTTGGCCAGGGCAGGTTGGGCAGTGTCCAGAGTACGCGCATGAAGCCTTTCCTCTATCGCCGGGCGGGTAACGCTGGCCGATATGAAAGGCGCGCCTGCCTGAGTCAGCCGATGATTGGCTCTGGGGCGCGTCCGTAAATATCAGTAAAGCGTACGATGTCGTCCTCGCCCAAATATTCGCCACTTTGTACTTCGATCATCACCAGATCGATGACCCCCGGATTGCGCAGGCGATGGGTGCAGCCGGGTTTGATGAAGGTTGACTCATTGGTGTCGAGCAAAAATTCTTCTTCGCCGTTGGTCACCATCGCCATTCCGCTGACCACGATCCAGTGTTCACTGCGGTGATGGTGCATCTGCAGCGACAGCGACGCTTCCGGGCGAACCATGATGCGCTTGATCTTGAAGCGCGGGCCTTCCTCCAGCACGGTGTAGGTGCCCCAAGGACGCGTCACGGTGCGGTGCAGGCGATAGGCGTCATGGCCCTGGCGCTTGAGCTCCTGGGCGATCAACTTGACCTCCTGACTGCGCTGCGCGTCCGCGATCAGCAACGCATCGGGCGTATCAATGATGATCAGGTTGTCCAGGCCAAGGCCTCCTACCAGGCGGCGAGGCGAATCGATGTAGCAGTTGCTCACGTCGTGAAGTACGGTCTCGCCGTTGCATTGGTTGCCGTTGTGATCGCTTTCCTTCAGTTCGCGTACGGCTTGCCAGCATCCGATATCGCTCCAGCCCAGTTCGCTGGGAAGTACCGCAACCCGTTTTGAGGGCTCCATCACTGCGTAGTCGATGGAGATGTCCGGGACTTGCGCAAAACTGTCAGCATCCAGTTCCAGTTGCAACTCACCGTGACCGGTTTTGCTCTGGCTGCGCTCCAGGCATGCGCTTACGGCCGCGAGCAACTGCGGTGCATGCATCTCCAGTTCGTGCAGGATGGCATCCACACGCATGCAGAACATGCCGGCGTTCCACAGGTGCCGGCCTTCTTCCAGGTAGCGTTGTGCGGTGGCTGCGTCAGGCTTTTCAACGAAGCGCGCAACCTGATGGCCGTGAGCGCCCAGCGGTTGGCCCTTCTCGATATAGCCAAAGCCGGTTTCCGGGCGGCTGGGGACCAGGCCGAACGTAGTTAGCCAGCGCTGTTCGGCCAGTTCCCTGGCATGTCCAACGGCTGTTTCGAAGGCCTGCAGATCACTGATCAGATGGTCGGCTGGCAGTACCAGCAGTTGCGCGTCCTCACCGTAGTGGCGTGCGCAATGCAGGGCAGCGGCGGCAATGGCGGGCGCGGTGTTGCGGCCACAAGGCTCGAGAATGAAGTCCAGTGCGACGCGGGCCTGGTTCAGTGCCCGGTACTCATCCAGGGTGCGGAAGAAAACATCGCGGTTGGTCACGGTCAACACCCGCTCGACATCCTTCAGGTTGCTGGCCCGGATGAAGGTCTTCTGTAGCAGGCTCTGACCATCTGGCATGCGCATGAATGGCTTGGGCATGGCTTCGCGGGAAACCGGCCAGAGCCTTGTGCCAGCGCCGCCAGCGATGATGCAGGGAATCAGTACACTCATCTCACATAGCCTCGAAGCAAGGGCGCTGCGATCGTGCAGCGCGACAGGAAGGAACAGGTACCTGGCAGGCGCTTGCACAATGAGTCAATAAACCGACTTTTTTCACCGGCGTCGTCCTTGATTGCCAATATTTTGTCGAATAATGCACGTTAGGCGGCACGCTTTCAATGGCATTTCCATGAATGCGGGTGTTTTCCGACCGTTGATCGTACCCCGCTCTTGCTGTGCCGAGGCCGATATCGGTGCTGCGTGACGTTGCAGCTGGAATGTCGATAGACCTTGGCACAGGGGGCATGTTAGCGCCTGGCTGTGTCAGGCGTACGCAGGGGGCGTTCAATCAGGATGGCAGGGCGCTTTGGGTGGCAAGCCTGCGGCTCACGGTGTTGCTGAGGGGTATTGCGAGTGCGTCTGCCCGAGGCGTATTCAGTGCTCAGTCGTCCAGGCTGATGATTTGCTCACGTACGGCAAACAGAACCAGGCCGGCCACGTCGTAAATCTGCAGGCGCTTCATGATCTGCGAGCGATGGGTTTCTACGGTTTTAATACTCAGGCCCAGGCCGTTTGCAATCTCCCGGGTGGACTTTCCGCGCACAATCAACCGCAAAATTTCCAGTTGGCGTGCCGTGAGGTTGTGATTATCGGCCGCTTCCGGCTTGTTCGCCTTGGCTTTGAGCAATGCCTGATTGATGACCGTATGGGCAATGGCCGGACTCAGGTAGCGTTCGTCGCAACGCAGTGCGGCAAGAGCTTGTTCAAGCTCGGTGGCAGTGGTGTCTTTGAGCAGGTAGCCGTGGGCGCCGGTTTCCAGGGCGCGCATGATCAGCTCCGGGTCAGTGTGCATCGACAGAATCAAGACTTTGCAGCGGCTATCGGTTGCGCGCAGCTGTGCCAGGGCGTCAAGGCCGCTGGTTGAGCGCATGGAGATATCCAGCAGGACGATATCCGGGTCAAGTCGTCGAACCAGTTCTGGCAACTGGTTGCCATCATTGGCTTCGCCTATCACGGTGTAGCCCGGAATGTCGGATACCAGTGCGCGTACGCCGGCTCTAATCAGTGAATGGTCATCTACTAGCAGTAATTTACAGGTCATGGGGTCTTACTTGCATTGGCGCGTTCGAGGGTTCGTGGTGCCCATGGGAACAATGCCTGGATCTTTGTGCCGTGGCCGGGCTGGCTGTCTACCGAAAGGCTGCCGCCCAGCAGGTTCACGCGTTCGAGCATGCCGGCCAAGCCGCGCTGGCCGCCCTCGGCAGGGTTGTCTGTGGCCAGGAAACCTTGGCCGTCATCGGTGATCGAGAGTGACAGGCCTTCAGGCAGGCGTTGAATGCAGACGACCAGATTGCTGGCGCGTGCGTGTCGCAAAATGTTTGTGACGGCCTCTTGGGTAATCCGAAAGGCGGCGATTGCGGTTTCCTGCGGGATACCGTCCATGCGTTGTCTGCAATCGAGGCTCCACAGCACATCGGTGTTCTCCAGCGTGCGCAGCAGGTGCGCGCGCAGGCTTGCTTCCAGGCCAAGGCTGGTCAGTTGCCGAGGATTGAGGATCGCTGAGACATCGCGGACATTGGCCAATGTATCGTCCAGTGTCTTGCGCAGGGTTGTGCAGTGTTCCTGCAACTCCGCCGGCAGGCGACGATAGAGCCAGTCGGCTTGAAGTTTGGCGGCGGTCAGCAACTGGCCGATATCGTCGTGCAACTCGCGGCTCAGGTGTTGGCGCTCACTTTCCTGCACTTTCAGCATGCGCTCGGCAAGTTCCTGCGGGCGCAAGGCGATTGAGCGCGCGCTTCGCAGCAATTGCCATGCAATGCACAGCATGGCCAAGGCCTGCAGTGCCAGCAAACTGCCCGGCATGGGCATCGAATGCAGGTACAGGTACAGGTTTGCGGCAATCGAGCTCAGGCAAAGCCCTGCGGTCAACCAGCGTAATAGGGCGGCTCCGGGTGACCAGCGCTTGAACGTCATGAGGCGTAGGAGCATAGGGAATGAAGCCACTGAATATATCGCTGTTGAAAGCCTGTCAAAGGTCGAACAAGAGGTATTGGTCGTATTGCCTTAAACAACTTGTTGATTGTTGGTTTTACATTGGCATGGCGGCCACGCTTTCAACCAACAGGCAATGCCATGAATTAAGCACTGCGATGCTGTGTGTCGACCGCAGGGACGCATATTAGCACTTCATATACATTTGGTCGCGGGTGCCGAAGGTGTCTGAATGGTCAGATTTTACTGGGTGGTACGGTCGTTCCGCTTTTGAGTGATTGTAGCACTTCGCTATCACGGGTGCAGTAAAGATACCTTCCCTTACATCAAGGTCGGGTGGGATTTAAGCGCTTTACCTGGAACTAGTCGAACGCGTTCAAAGTTATGGCTTAGTGTGTTTTCTGCACCGTTCAGGTAACGGCTCTATCGCGGGCTTAGTTCGACTTTAGTTGAGGCTAGTTGGCCTTGAAAAACAGCGGCTGGCATGGGGCGACTCGGCTCATTCTGCGCGGCTCGCCTCTTGCGGGTCCAAGGTGTTGGTCAGGTTGCCGATCAGCTCGAGTTGCTCCTGGTTATCCAGGCTGAGAATGCCGGTTTGCGGATCAATCAACTCCAGTTGCCAGGAAAGCAGTGTCAGGCAGTCCGAAAGCACGGTTAGCGCCTCACCGTGCAAACGATTGCGGTATCGCTCTGGCTCAAGCAGAAGTCGTAGTTGAAGGCAGAATTCGGCAATCTCGGATTGGTCGTGGGCCTGTGCGCGATTAGCCAGGGAACCCAGTGTGTCGACCATGCAGTCGATGGCATCCGGATCGTTGCCGATCAGTTCCAGGTGCGTCAGGCATTCCTGGGTCTTGGTCAGCAGAACCTCGGCATCAATCAGAAAGTCTTGTAGCGCGCTCGTGTTGGGTGAGTCGTCTTGCATTATGCGGCTCCCGCAGGGCGCAGGTTGGCGAAGTGCCGATAATCTGCCTGGCAGCGGACGTTTTGCAGTGCCGGAGCAGAAGCTGGCCACAACCGAGCGATAGCAAACAAAAGCCTGACTCCATTCATGCAATGAGAATGGCGTCACATTAATGGCTAATGGATATTGCGAACATCAGGTCTCACCCGATTGCTGCTAGGGGTTTCCCTGATGCTGTCTGAGGTGCCCGTGGAAGGGCATGAAGAGGATGAGCGCAGTAAAGCATGATGCTAAAGTGACATCAATGGGGTGCCCAGCATTTTATTTCAGGGGTCAAGCTGGGCGAAAAACGGCCGATATACGGTTAATGCATTTAATTTGCGAAACAGGGGTTCTTCTAATGGCTGGCATTCTCGACACGGTAGACCAACGGACGCAGCTGGTAGGCGAGAACCGCCTGGAAATCCTCATGTTCCGTCTGGCAGGTCGGCAGTTGTTCGCCATCAACGTGTTCAAGGTTCAAGAGGTGCTTCAACTGCCGAAGTTGACGCTGATGCCTCAGCGCCATCCGTTTGTCTGTGGTGTCGTCAACTTGCGTGGGCAGACCCTGCCGGTGATCGATCTTTCTCAGGCGATCGGCATGCGCCCGCTGCAGCCCGGGCCGAACAGCACCATTATCGTCACCGAGTACAACCGTTCCGTACAGGCCTTCCTGGTCGGCGGTGTCGACCGGATCGTGAACATGAACTGGGAGGCTATCATGCCGCCGCCCAGCAGTGCGGGCCGGCAGCATTACTTGACGGCCATCAGCAAGGTTGACGATCAACTGGTCGAAGTCATCGACGTTGAGAAGGTGTTGGCGGAAATCGTTCCGTACAGTGCCAAGGTATCCCGCGACAAGCTCGAGGATCCCTTGCTGGCGCGTGCTTTTGGTCGTGAGGTGTTGCTGGTGGATGACTCTACGGTGGCGCTCGCCCAGCTGCGCGACACCCTGTCTCAACTTGGCGTGAAAATGCATGTGGCCAGTGACGGGCTGAAGGCGCTGCGCATGCTCAAGGCCTGGGCCGACGCCGGTGAAGACATCTGCGAGAAGCTGTTGATGGTGTTCACCGATGCTGAAATGCCAGAGATGGACGGTTACCGATTGACCACGGAAATCCGCAACGATCCGCGTTTGCGTGGTTTGTATGTGGTCTTGCATACCTCGTTGTCCGGCAGTTTCAACGAATCGATGGTGAAGAAGGTCGGCTGTGACAACTTCCTCTCCAAGTTTCAGCCCGACAAGCTGGTCGACGTGGTGCGCGAGCGTCTGATGTTGGACACGGCCACCGCCTGACGGGAGCAGGCCGGGCAGCGCCAGCCCGGTTGTCGGTGTAAGCTTGCTGCCTTTGACATCTCAGGGAGCAGGCCACATGCAGTTGAGCGCGTTATACCGTTACCCACTCAAGTCGGCCCAGGGAGAATCGTTGCAGCAGTCGTCTTGTGGGCTGTTGGGGCTGACTGGAGACCGGCGCTGGATGCTGGTGGAGCGTGAGAGCGGACGCTTCCTGACCCAGCGTGCGTATCCCCGGATGAGTCAGTTGTCGGCCCTTTATGATGCCGAGGGGGGCTTGGTGTTGAGCGCGGCTGGCCAGGATGCACTTCACGTTTCGGTACCGAGTCCCGATGACGCCTTGCGCGGTGTAACGGTCTGGCGCGATACCTTGCGCGTTCCGGACGCCGGTGATGCGGCGGCGGACTGGTTGAGCGTATTCATGGGTACCGCTGTACGCTTGGTTCATGTGCCTGAACAGCGAACCCGCTACCTGCCTGCCGGGTATGGCGAGAACAGCGACCGTGTCGCCTTTGCTGACGGCTTTCCCTTGCTGTTGATTGGCCAGGCCTCGCTTGATGACCTGGTACAGCGCGTTGGCCGACCGCTGGCAATGCAGCGTTTTCGGCCCAATCTGGTGATTGAGGGGAGCACCCCGTTTGCCGAGGACGGCTGGAAGCGCATTCGTATCGGCACACAGGCATTTCGTGTGCTCAAGCCGTGCACCCGCTGCATCCTGACCACGATTGATCCACTGACGGGTGAGCGCAGCGCCGACCGTGAGCCGTTGACTACGTTGAAGACGTATCGGCAGAAGGATGGCGATGTGATGTTCGGGCAAAACCTGGTGGCCGACGGCGAGGGTGTGCTCGAGGTGGGGATGCCGGTGACGGTGCTGGAGTAACCCTGCTGTTCCCTCGGGCTGGGTAGCCTGCTGACATGGCACCCATCAGGGCTCCATGTCAGCAGGCGTGTGGCTTACTGATCGTCAAAATAGCGTTCGTGCCAGTCCACAATGGGCTGCGGTGAGTTGAGCTTTTGCCCGTAGATCACCGAGTAGGACAGCACGTTTTGCACATACTGGCGCGTTTCGTCGAAGGGGATCGATTCAACCCAGACGTCGAAGCTCAGGTGGTTGGCGCCTCGCAGCCATTGTCTGACCCGGCCCGGGCCTGCGTTGTAGGCGGCCGAAGCGAGTACCCGGTTGCCATTGAACTGGCCGTGTACCTGACTCAGGTAGGCGGCGCCCAGCTGGATATTTTTCTCCGGGTTCAATACCTGCGCTGGGGATGCCAGGGGAATGCTGAACTTGCGCGCTGTCTCTTTGGCGGTGGCGGGCATCAGTTGCATCAGGCCACTGGCGCCAACACTGGAGCGCGCATCATCCATGAAGGCACTTTCCTGGCGGGTAATGGCAAATACCCAGCTCGAATGCAGTCCGCGGGCTTGCGCTTCACGTACCAGGGTATCGCGGTGGGCCATGGGGAAGCGGATATCCAGGTCATCCCAGTACTGCGCCTGGCTGATGGTGCGAATGGCCGGGAAGTACCAGCGCATGTCATAAGCCAGTTTGGCTTGGGCAACCATCTCGTCGCGGTTGAAGTGGCGGCTGACGTGATACCACTCGCGGCGCCCGTCAACGATTTGTCCGCGGGCATGGAACTCCAGTGCGCGGCGTATGCCAGGGGTATTGCGAACCTTGTTGATGACCTGTTGGCTCAGCATTAACGGCTTGTTGTTGAGCTGATAAGGCGTTTGTGCGCGGTCGGCAGCAAGGAACCCGTAGTAATCGCGCTCACGGGCGACGTTCTTGTACAGCAGCGGGACTTGTGGGTTCTTCGGCTGCGCCAATTCCAGGCTGCGAACCTGCCAGTAGCGCCAGCGGCTGCTGCTGGCCAGGTCTTGTGGCAGGCGTTTGGTCAGCTCGTGGGCATCCTCCCAGCGGCCCAGGCGCAGCAGCAGGCGAAGGCGCCACTCGGTGACCGTGTTGTCGCGCAACTCCGGGTCATAACGGGTCATCAGCTCGAGCGCGCGCGGGTCATAGCGGCGCGCCAGGGTCAGGCCGATTTCGTTGGCAATCGCAACCTTCTCGTCGCGCGAGAAGTGCATGCGGTTGGCGTAGTCGTCGAGCAGGGCCATGGCCCGCTCCGGGTCCTGGCGAGCCAGGCGCCGCAAGCCGAGGCTGACCACGTCGGCCATTGCCTCGTTGGCTGGGGCAAAGCGGCCAGGCTGATTCAGCAGTTCAGGCTTCTGCGCGACGTCGATCAGCAGCCGGCCTTGCGGGCCGAGGCTGTTCAAGGTCTTGACCAGGTTGTTCGCCAGGGCGTAATTGCGCGCCTGGGCGGCCAGCTTGAGGCGCTGCCAGCGTTTTTCCTCGGTCAACTGGCCTTCGGCAGCCCAGCGGTCGAACAGGGCATCGCAGGCGGTGGGCTGTGACTTGCCGACCAGCCAGAGTTTCTCGGCGCTGGCATAGCCTTCGGCGCGCTTGCCCTGAATCAGCAGGTGTTGGCCGTTGAGGCAGTCGAGCTCGGTGAAGTTGAGCTTGGGGTCGTAGTAACGGGCGAAGGTGTCCCACTCGCCGCGATCGGCCAGCCAGCGCAGCCAGCGAAGTTTCATCCAGTTGGCTTGCGGCAGGTCGCCGTGTTCAGCAAGGAACTTCTCGATTTCGGCATTGCTTGCCGTCTTCAGACGAGCGGTCAGTTCGTCATACGCCAGGTAGGGCTCCAGCGGATAATCGCTCAGCGCCTGGGCGTAACGCCGATACGGGCCGCTGTCGCCCTTGGCCAGGGCGCGCTTGGCTTCATCGTAATACTGGCGCTGCAGCGTGATATCGGCCGCCTGTGCGGCGCTGACCGCAGAGGCAGAGAGAACAATGCATGAAACGAGGGTGTACAGGCGACGGCGCATGATACTTCCGAACAGTTTGACCAGAACAAGTGTCGGCGTCGCCAGCACTGATGGGTATTACGTGGTTAAGCTTAGCCGGTTGCCGGGGGCTGATCAAAGCACTGTGCTTGTATCGAGTTGTAATGAAGGGCTTGGCGCATAGAAGGTGCTTCCTTGATGTGAGTGTGTCGCAAACCGGGTAGAATGCGCGCCCGGTTTTTGGAGAAGATCATGACCCTGCTCAAATTCAGCGATGTGTCCCTGGCTTTCGGCGCGATGCCGTTGCTGGACAAAGTGTCCTGGCAAATCGCCCGTGGCGAGCGGGTCTGCATCATCGGCCGCAACGGTACTGGCAAGTCGAGCATGATGCGCCTGGTCAAGGGTGATCAGAAACCCGACGAAGGTGAAATCTGGCGCTCGCCAGGGTTGAAGATCGGCGAACTGCCGCAAGAGCTTCCGGTCGCCGACCAACGGACCGTGTTCGACGTCGTCGCCGAAGGCCTGGACGGTGTCGGTGCGCTGCTTGCCGAGTACCATCACCTGAGCCAGAACATCACCAATGATGCCGACCTGGAAAAGCTCATGCATGTTCAGCATGACCTTGAGGCACGTGATGGCTGGCGCCTGCAGCAGTTGGTCGACAGCACCCTGAGCCGCCTGCAGTTGCCTGCCGACAAGACCCTCGCCGAGCTTTCCGGCGGCTGGCGTCGTCGTGTTCTCCTGGCGCAGGCGCTGGTGTCCGAACCCGACCTGTTGCTGCTCGACGAGCCCACCAACCACCTGGACATCGGCGCCATTGCCTGGCTTGAAGATGCCTTGAGCGGTTTTGGCGGCGCAGTCCTGTTCATTACCCACGACCGTTCCTTCCTGCAGAACCTGGCGACCCGCATCCTTGAGCTGGACCGTGGCGGCCTGATCGACTGGAACGGCGACTACGCCAGCTTCCTGGTGCACAAGGAGGCCATGCTGGCCGCCGAGGAGACCGCCAATGCGCTGTTTGACAAGCGCCTGGCCCAGGAAGAGGTCTGGATTCGCCAGGGCATCAAGGCCCGGCGTACCCGTAACGAAGGCCGTGTGCGTGCACTGAAGGCCTTGCGCGTCGAGCGCAGTGAGCGTCGCGAGCGTCAGGGCAAGGCCAACATCCAGCTCGACACCGCCGAGAAATCCGGCAAGCAGGTGATGGTGCTGGAAAATGTCAGCTTTGCTCACCCCGGTGGCCCGAAGCTGGTGAATGACTTTTCAATGGTGCTGCAGCGCGAGGACCGTATTGGTCTGCTCGGCGCCAACGGTACCGGCAAGACCACCCTGCTCAAGCTGATGCTGGGCGACTTGCAGCCCATCAGCGGTACGGTGTCGTCCGGTACCCGCCTGGAAGTGGCTTATTTCGACCAGTTGCGCCACCAACTGGATCTGGAAAAAACCGTTATCGACAACCTGGCCGAAGGCCGCGACTTCATCGATATCGATGGTCAGAGCCGTCACGTGCTCAGCTACCTGGGTGATTTCCTGTTCAGCCCACAACGCGCCCGCACCCCGGTAAAGGCCCTGTCGGGTGGCGAGCGTGCGCGTCTGTTGCTCGCCAAGCTGTTCAGCAAGCCGGCCAACCTGCTGGTACTCGACGAACCGACCAACGACCTGGACGTGGAAACCCTCGAACTGCTCGAAGAGGTGCTGTCTGGCTTCAAGGGTACGGTATTGATGGTCAGCCACGACCGGGCGTTCCTCGACAACGTGGTCACCAGCACCTTGGTGTTCGAGGGTGAGGGCCGTGTGCGTGAGTATGTCGGTGGCTATCAGGACTGGATCCGCCAAGGTGGTTCGCCGAAACTGCTCGGTGTAACCGAGAACAAGTCTGGCAAGCCTGAACTCAACAGTGCGGTGGTCAGCGCACCTGAGCCTGAGCCCGCGCCGGCTACTCAACCGGTAGAGGCGAAGAAGAAGCTCAGCTACAAACTGCAGCGTGAACTGGATGCCTTGCCGGGGCAGATCGATGAACTTGAGCAGAAGATGGCTGCTGTTCAGGCTCAAATCGCCGACGCTGGTTTCTATCAGCGCCCGATCGACGAGACCTCGAAGGTGCTGGCGCAGCTGGAGTCCCTGCAGGGTGAGCTGGATGTGCTGGTAGAGCGCTGGGCTGAGCTCGACAGCTGAGGCGGCGGGCCCGGCATGCGATTGCGCGCCGGGCCTGGTGTTTTACTCGGCTTTTTTCATCAGGCGTACGGCAAGCACATCGCAGGGAGCGCCATGCAGGACGTCATTGGAGGTCGAGCCCAGTAGCAGGGCCAGGCCATGGCGGCCATGGCTGCCAACCACGATCAGGTCACAACCCTGTTCCTTGGCCAATGTATGGATTTCCTGGCGCGGTTGGCCATAGGGCAGGTGGACGTTGTTCTCGCTCAGTTCAGGGTATTTGTTGATGACGCGATGCATGCGCTCCCTGGCCTGATCGATTTGTTGCTGCTGCAGTTGTGACAGGTCCATCGGCACGTCGCCGCCAAAGGCCATGGCCATGGGCTCAATGACATGCACCAGCGATATTTTGGTTTCGTCGGTGCTGGCGAGTTCGCGGGCACGCTTTATGACCGGATCGCACTCTTCGGTCAGGTCTACAGCGACCAGTATGTGTTCGTACGACATGAGAGGCTCTCCTGGCAATCACAATGGTTAAAGTATGGTCGGTTTCAGGCTGATTGTTCTGGACTGAGATCAATCAGTTCGTCTTTAAGGCTCAATTAGGAACAACAGATATGACGGTCTGGCTGGTGGTGTCAATCCTTGCGCTGATTCTCAGCCCCATGGCGTGGCTGTTGCCGTCCCATCGGCAGAGTGGGCGCATGGCCTTGCGCATGGAGGCCCGGCGTATGGGGCTGGCCATGCAATTGTCGCCGCAAACCTGGCCGCACTGGCTGCCGCAGGAGCCTCCCAGCACGTGTGCGCAGTACCATCGGGCCCGGCGCAAAGGGCGGGTGGACAGCTGGTGCTATTGGCAGGTCGAGGCCGGGCAGTGGCAGAATCAGTGGCGCGAACCCTGTACCGATCCTCACTTGCTGGAGCAGTTCACCAAGCTGCCCGATAGCGTCTACAAAGTCGAGGCGGGGCCGCAGATGATCGCGCTGTACTGGGGCGAGAAGGGGGAGTCGGCTGTATTGCAAGATATTGCCGAAGTGCTCCGCACCCTGGCGTGAGCCTTCAAGCCCTTCAAGAAAAAAGCCCGATCCATTCGTGATCGGGCTACAGGCCAGGCAGGCCGGCTATCGTTCGTAATGGTTCGAGTGTAGCTGTGCTGTCGTCTCAGGCATGCACATTCTGATTTTTCTTTTCTCTCATACGCTGAATGTCCACTGATTGCGGCAGGGCTGCGACGACTATCGTTGATATGAATGATGGTCGATCAACCTGGCCGTGGTTTTCCTGTCGCCCAGGAAAAATGACCGGAAAGTCGCGTTTTCACGACACTTTTGTGCATTTGACAACCGAAAGGATTTCGGAGAATGTGTGCACACCCAATCAAACGGGCGTATGAATTGAGCGTTTGTATTACAAGAACGCGCTTACAGAATCCCGACTATCGCGCTGACGGGTGTGCCTGGAGCAAGGGTCCGATAAACGCAGGCTTGTGGCCTGTCGAACCTTTCTTCAGCGATCGGCGTGTACTGTTCAGCTTCCATATCGTGGAGATCAGTTGATGATTTACGAAGGTAAAGCCATCACGGTTAAGGCTCTTGAAAGCGGCATCGTCGAACTGAAGTTCGACCTCAAGGGTGAGTCCGTCAACAAGTTCAACCGTCTTACCCTGAACGAACTGCGTCAGGCCGTGGACACTATCAAGGCCGATGCATCGATCAAGGGCGTAATTGTCAGCAGTGGCAAGGACGTGTTCATCGTCGGCGCGGATATCACCGAGTTTGTCGATAACTTCAAGCTGCCCGAGGCCGAACTGGTCGCCGGCAACCTGGAAGCCAACCGTATTTTCAGCGATTTCGAAGATCTGCCGGTGCCGACTGTGGCCGCTATCAACGGCATCGCCTTGGGTGGCGGCCTGGAAATGTGCCTGGCCGCGGACTACCGCGTCATGGCCAGCAGCGCCAAGATCGGCTTGCCTGAAGTCAAGCTGGGGATCTACCCGGGCTTTGGCGGTACGGTCCGTCTGCCGCGCCTGATCGGTGCCGACAACGCTATCGAGTGGATTGCCGCCGGCAAGGAAAACCGGGCTGAAGATGCACTGAAAGTAGGGGCCGTCGATGCTGTCGTTGCGCCTGAACTGCTGCAGGCTGCGGCTCTGGACCTGATCAAGCGTGCCATCAGTGGCGAGTTCGATCACAAGGCCAAGCGTCAGCCAAAACTGGACAAGCTCAAGCTCAATGCGATTGAGCAGATGATGTCCTTTGAGACCGCCAAGGGCTTCGTTGCGGGCCAGGCTGGCCCGAACTACCCGGCGCCGGTCGAGGCGATCAAGACCATTCAGAAAGCGGCCAACTTCGGGCGTGACAAGGCCCTGGAAGTTGAGGCTGCCGGCTTCGTCAAGCTGGCCAAGACCTCGGTTGCCCAGAGCCTGATCGGCTTGTTCCTGAACGATCAGGAGCTCAAGCGCAAGGCCAAGGCCCATGACGAAATCGCTCGCGACGTGAAGCAGGCTGCCGTGCTTGGCGCCGGTATCATGGGCGGCGGTATCGCCTACCAGTCGGCGGTCAAGGGTACGCCGATCCTGATGAAGGACATTCGCGAAGAAGCCATTCAGCTGGGCTTGAACGAAGCCTCCAAGCTGCTCGGCAATCGCGTCGAAAAAGGCCGTCTGACCCCGGCGAAAATGGCTGAAGCGCTGAACGCGATTCGCCCGACCCTGTCCTACGGCGACTTTGCCAACGTCGACATCATCGTCGAAGCCGTGGTCGAGAACCCGAAGGTCAAGCAAGCGGTGCTGGCTGAAGTGGAAGGTCAGGTGAAGGAGGATGCGATCCTGGCTTCCAACACGTCGACCATTTCCATCAACCTGCTGGCCAAGGCGCTCAAGCGTCCGGAAAACTTCGTCGGCATGCACTTCTTCAACCCGGTGCACATGATGCCGTTGGTCGAAGTCATCCGTGGCGAGAAGTCCAGTGACGTTGCCGTTGCCACCACCGTGGCCTACGCCAAGAAGATGGGCAAGAACCCGATCGTGGTCAACGACTGCCCGGGCTTCCTGGTCAACCGCGTACTGTTCCCTTACTTCGGTGGTTTCGCCAAGTTGGTCAGCGCCGGTGTCGACTTCGTTCGCATCGACAAGATCATGGAGAAGTTCGGTTGGCCAATGGGCCCTGCCTACCTCATGGACGTAGTGGGTATCGACACCGGCCACCACGGTCGTGACGTGATGGCCGAAGGCTTCCCTGATCGCATGAAGGACGACCGTCGTTCGGCCGTCGATGTGCTGTATGAGGCCAAGCGCCTGGGTCAGAAGAATGGCAAGGGCTTCTATGCCTACGAGACCGACAAGCGCGGCAAGCCGAAGAAAGTCGCCGATGCATCGGTGCTGGAAGTGCTCAAGCCGATCATCTATGAACAGCGCGACGTGAGCGACGAAGACATCATCAACTGGATGATGATCCCGCTGTGCCTGGAAACCGTGCGCTGCCTGGAAGATGGCATTGTCGAAACCGCTGCCGAAGCGGATATGGGCCTGGTCTACGGCATTGGTTTCCCTCCCTTCCGTGGCGGTGCGCTGCGCTACATCGACTCGATCGGGGTGGCTGAGTTCGTTGCCCTGGCCGATAAGTACGCCGATCTGGGGCCGCTGTATCACCCCACCGCGAAGCTGCGTGAAATGGCCCGCAACGGCCAGAGCTTCTTCGGTTAAGCGCCCAACGATATAGAGCGAGAATGAATTTATGAGCCTGAATCCAAGAGACGTGGTGATTGTCGACTTCGGTCGCACCCCGATGGGCCGCTCCAAGGGTGGCATGCACCGCAATACCCGCGCTGAAGACATGTCGGCGCACCTGATCAGCAAAGTGCTGGAGCGTAACGCCAAGGTTGATCCGGGCGAAGTCGAGGACGTCATCTGGGGCTGCGTCAACCAGACCCTGGAGCAGGGCTGGAACATCGCCCGCATGGCTTCGCTGATGACCCAGATCCCGCACACCGCTGCCGGGCAGACGGTCAGCCGTCTGTGCGGTTCCTCGATGAGCGCGCTGCACACCGCCGCCCAGGCAATCATGACCGGCAATGGTGACGTTTTCGTCGTCGGCGGCGTCGAGCATATGGGTCACGTGAGCATGATGCACGGGGTCGATCCGAACCCGCACATGTCGCTGTATGCGGCCAAGGCCTCGGGCATGATGGGCCTGACGGCTGAAATGCTCGGCAAGATGCATGGCATCACCCGTGAGCAGCAGGATGCCTTTGGTCTGCGTTCGCACCAGCTCGCCCACAAGGCGACGGTCGAAGGCAAGTTCAGGGATGAGATCATCCCGATGCAGGGCTATGACGAGAATGGTTTTCTGAAAGTCTTCGACTACGATGAAACCATTCGTCCGGACACCACCCTGGAAAGCCTGGCTGCACTCAAGCCGGCGTTCAATCCGAAGGGCGGCACCGTGACGGCAGGTACCTCGTCGCAGATCACCGACGGTGCCTCGTGCATGATCGTGATGTCGGCGCAGCGTGCCAAGGACCTGGGCATTCAGCCGTTGGCGGTGATTCGTTCGATGGCGGTGGCTGGTGTAGACCCGGCGATCATGGGCTACGGCCCGGTGCCGGCTACGCAGAAAGCGCTCAAGCGCGCCGGCCTGAAAATTACCGATATCGACTTCTTCGAGCTGAACGAAGCCTTCGCGGCACAGGCTCTGCCCGTGCTGAAGGATCTGAAAGTGCTCGACAAGATGGATGAGAAGGTTAACCTGCACGGCGGCGCGATCGCATTGGGTCACCCGTTCGGTTGTTCCGGCGCTCGAATCTCCGGCACGCTGCTCAATGTCATGAAGCAGAATGGCGGTACCTTCGGTGTCTCGACCATGTGCGTTGGCCTGGGCCAGGGCATTACCACTGTTTTCGAACGCGTCTAAGCGTTGGGTGGTAGGAAGCCGGGGCCTTGTGCCCCGGTTTTTGTTTGTGCAGGATATTTTTCTCAAGAGGGCAGGCAGCATGCAGATACAACCAGGCGTATACCGGCATTACAAAGGGCCTGAGTATCGTGTATTCAGTGTCGCCCAACACTCCGAAACCGAGGAGTGGGTGGTGTTTTATCAAGCGCTCTATGGCGAGTTCGGCCTGTGGGTGCGGCCTCTTTCGATGTTCCTCGAGTCGGTCGAGGTTGACGGCGAGCAGGTGCCGCGCTTTGCTTTGGTCAAGGCCGAAGAGACGTTGTTTACCCGTGGCGATGCCGAAGCAGGCTAGTTCACTGCGCTTGACCTCACTCTGTTGCCACTATATATAGCGGTGCCACGTCAGGTACCTGCCGTGTTTTTATTTTCAGTATTCAGGAATTTTCCGATCCATGGGCAAATCGCTGGTCATTGTGGAATCCCCGGCTAAGGCCAAGACCATCAACAAGTACCTGGGCAACCAGTACGTGGTGAAGTCGAGTATCGGCCATATCCGAGACCTGCCCACCAGCGGTTCGGCCAGCGCCAGCAAGGAGCCTGCTGCCAAGCGCGGCAAGGCTGCCGCGGCAGAGGGGCCGGTACTCACGCCCAAGGAGAAGGCGCGCAAGCAATTGGTCGCGCGCATGGGTGTCGATCCAGACCACGGCTGGAAAGCCAAGTACGAGATCCTTCCCGGCAAGGAAAAGGTCATCGAGGAACTGCGCCGTCTGGCCAAGGATGCTGACACCATCTACCTCGCAACCGACTTGGATCGCGAGGGGGAAGCCATTGCCTGGCACCTGCGCGAAGCCATTGGTGGTGATGACGATCGTTACAAGCGCGTTGTGTTCAACGAGATCACCAAGAAGGCCATTCAGGAAGCGTTCTCCCAGCCGGGCGAACTGGACATCGATCGGGTCAATGCCCAGCAGGCGCGGCGCTTCCTTGACCGTGTAGTGGGTTACATGGTCTCGCCGCTGCTGTGGCAGAAAATTGCCCGTGGCCTGTCGGCCGGTCGTGTGCAGTCGGTCGCGGTAAAGCTGGTGGTCGAACGCGAGCGCGAGATCCGTGCATTCATCCCGGAAGAGTACTGGGAGATCCACGCCGACCTGGGCACCGCCAAGAACGCCAAAGTGCGCTTTGAAGTGGCACGTGAGAACGGTGAAGCGTTCAAGCCGCTCAACGAAGCCCAGGCGATGGCTGCGCTGGAAAAGCTCAAGGCGTCCAGCTACAGCATCGTCAAGCGCGAAGACCGCCCGACCAGCAGCAAGCCGTCGGCACCGTTCATCACGTCGACCCTGCAGCAGGCTGCCAGCAACCGCCTGGGCTTCGGCGTGAAGAAAACCATGATGATGGCCCAGCGTCTGTATGAAGCCGGTTACATCACCTATATGCGTACCGACTCGACCAACCTGTCGGTCGATGCCGTGGAAATGGCGCGCAGCTACATCGAAAGCGAGTTCGGCAAGAAGTACCTGCCTGATGCGCCGATTGTGTACGGCAGCAAGGAGGGCGCTCAGGAGGCTCACGAAGCGATTCGTCCGTCTGACGTCAATACACATCCAAGCAAGCTCAGTGGCATGGAGCGCGACGCCGAGCGCCTCTATGAGCTGATCTGGCGTCAGTTCGTGGCCTGCCAGATGCCGCCGGCACAGTACCTGTCGACCACTGTCAGTGTGAAAGCCGGTGAGTTCGAACTGCGTGCCAAGGGCCGTATCCTGAAGTTCGACGGTTACACCCGGGTCATGCCGCAACAGAGCAAGCCGGGCGACGATGACGTGCTGCCGGAAATGGAGCAGGGCGAAAGCCTGAAGCTGATCCAGCTCGACCCTAGCCAGCATTTCACCAAGCCGCCGGCACGCTTCTCTGAAGCCAGCCTGGTCAAGGAGATGGAAAAGCGTGGTATTGGTCGTCCGTCGACCTATGCCGCCATTATTTCCACCATTCAGGACCGCGGCTATGTCACGTTGCACAACCGCCGTTTCTACTCCGAGAAGATGGGCGATATCGTCACCGAGCGCCTGTCTGAGAGCTTCTCCAACCTGATGGACTACGGCTTCACCGCCGCGATGGAAGAAAACCTCGACGACGTCGCCCAGGGTGAGCGTGACTGGAAGAGCGTTCTCGACGAATTCTACGGCGACTTCAGCAGCAAGCTGCAGGCGGCCGAGTCGAGCGAAAACGGCATGCGTGCCAACCAGCCGACGCTGACCGATATTCCGTGCCGTGATTGCGGTCGTCCGATGATGATTCGTACCGCCTCGACCGGCGTGTTCCTTGGCTGTTCCGGTTACAGCCTGCCGCCGAAAGAGCGCTGCAAGGCGACGGTCAACCTGGTGCCGGGTGACGAGATTGCTGCCGATGATGAGGGTGAGTCCGAGTCGCGGGTGCTGCGCAACAAGCACCGTTGCCCGATCTGTGCCACGGCGATGGATGCCTACCTGCTCGATGAGAAGCGCAAGCTGCATATCTGTGGTAACAACCCGGATTGCGTCGGCTACGAAATCGAAGAGGGTAACTACCGCATCAAGGGCTATGAGGGCCCGAGCCTTGAGTGCGACAAGTGCGGCAGTGAGATGCAGTTGAAGACGGGCCGTTTTGGCAAGTTCTTCGGTTGCACCAACACCGAGTGCAAGAACACCCGCAAGCTGCTCAAGAGCGGTGAGGCGGCGCCGCCGAAGATGGACGCGGTGAAGATGCCGGAGCTCAAGTGCGAGAAGGTCGATGACACCTACGTGCTGCGCGACGGTGCCTCGGGCTTGTTCCTGGCCGCCAGCCAGTTCCCGAAAAACCGTGAGACCCGTGCGCCGCTGGTGATCGAGATCGTTCCGCACAAGGATGAGATCGATCCGAAGTACCATTTCCTGTGCGAAGCGCCCAAGAAAGACCCTGAGGGTCGTCCTGCAGTTATCCGTTACAGCCGCAAGACCAAGGAGCAGTACGTGCAGACCGAGGTGGACGGCAAGCCTACCGGCTGGCGTGCCTTCTACGATGGCAATGCCTGGAAGGTCGAAGACAAGCGCTGATCGTTCTGGCGCAGTCGAGGGCCGTATCCGACGTGTGTCGGATGCGGCCTTTTTCATTTCAGGGCCAGACACTGCTTGCGGTCGGGCAGGGCATCCCTGAAACTGGCAGGCCCGCCTTGCAGCCTTTCGGAGGGCATCCAGATGGCCCAGGAACTCTATACCCGCACCAATCAGAAGATCTATTTCGCTGGCCTGGCCCTTGAGGCGCTTGGCAAGGCGCAGGAGAGTCGGGCGATGAATGCCCAGGCGCTGGTTCAGGCCGAGCGTGAGTCGGCACTCTTCCATCTCTATGGAGCCTTGCTGGGCTTGTGCCACGAAATTGCGGGTTTCTACCGTTTGCCGCAAGCCGGCGCATCGCGTGTCGAGCTGTTGCTGACGCCTGAAGTGCTTGAGGCAGTGGCCATCCCCGAGATGGCCGAGCTGATCGAATTGGCGCGTCAGCCGGAAACCTGGCTGGCGCAACTGATAAGTGCTTATGCCAATTTGTTCCGACCGCCTGTCGCGGCAAAAAAGCCGAAAACCGACGTTACTCAGCCATTGATTCAGGCGGTCAGCCTTGATGAACCTGAGGTTGAGCCGCTATCGCGGGAGGCGTTGGAGCTCTGGCGGCAGAATCTCAAAAGCCTGACCGTTCGTTTCCGTGAGGGCTTGAGTGAGTGCTGAGTTCATCGGTGGCTGGTACAATGCCAGCCTTTCGTGGAGAACAGCCTTTTATGCCAACGTCCTTTCTAGAAATTGTCGAGTTACCTGACGGCCGCATCGAACTGCGCCGCGCCGAGGACGAAGGGTCGTTGGTTACCCTGGATTTCTCTGAGGACGCCAAGGCTTTTCTGCAAGGGCAGCACGTCGAAGTGGCCAAGGCCATGCTCAGCGTGGGCGTGCAGATGGCTGGCAAGCTGGTTGAAGGCGAGATCGAGCGTGAAGACGGTCCACGGGTTCTGCATTAATCGCCCTTGAGGGCTTCTCCGTTCTGGAGAAGCCTTGCCTGCAGATGTATTGACCTGCTGAACGTCAGCCGAGGCGGATGTTCAGGCTTTGCGCGTGCCCGGCAAGTGCAGCATTGATCAGTTGTTGGCGGGCCGACGTGCTGACCGGGTTTAACCAGCTCACTACGGTGTGGCTGCGGCCTAGGCGCAAGGCGTCGCAGGCCAGTTGCAGGGCGCTCTGGGTGTTGCGTGGTTGTAGCAGAAGGATGCGTTCGCGGTTCAGGCCGGCATCGCGTAGCCAGGCTTGAGTCAGGCTGGTAGGCGGTGCGATCAGGGTCAGCCAGCGGGCATCCTGTTCTTCGCTCAGTTCACGAAGCATTGGGGCCAACAGGCTTTGGCAGTTCCCCAGTGCACCTCGGAAGGAAAGCTCACTGAATACCTCGGGATCGTTGTTCGGTCGCACAGGTTCTGCCGGCTTCAGGCGGGGCAGGATCGGCTGGGCCAGGAACGCCTCGAACAACGGCAGTTGGGCTTGCTGAGGTACATGGGGGAACTGCATAACGCCTCCTAATTAGCGGCGAATGACGCCGACGCTCAAGCCTTCGATCACCAGTTCCTGCTCTTTGAGGTCGACTTCGATGGGCGCGAACTCAGGGTTTTCGGCTATCAGCCAGACTTTGTTGCCTTCGCGCTTGAAGCGTTTGACCGTGACTTCGTCGCCGATACGGGCAACGACGATCTGGCCGTTACGGGCTTCGCGGCAGGTGTGAACGGCCAGCAGGTCACCGTCCAGAATGCCGACATCCTTCATGCTCATGCCGTGAACGCGCAACAGGTAGTCGGCCTTGGGGTGGAAGAAGCTTGGGTTGATGTTGCAGGATTGCTCAATGTGTTGCTGGGCGAGAATGGGTGCACCGGCAGCGACTCGACCAATGATTGGCAGGCCACTGTCGTCGCTCTTGGCCTCGAAGCCTGGGATGCGGATGCCGCGAGAGGCGCCCGGGGTCATTTCGATCGCGCCTTTGCGGGCCAGTGCCTTGAGGTGTTCCTCGGCAGCGTTGGGCGATTTGAAGCCCAGCTCCTGGGCGATTTCCGCACGTGTTGGCGGGAAGCCGTTGTCTTCCAGGCAGCGTTTGATAAAAGCCAGAATCTCAGCTTGGCGTGGCGTCAGTTTTAGCATGTCGATCGCTCTGTCTTTTTATACAGTGACTGGGATTATATACAGTGGAAGAGGGTTGGCAATACATAAGCTTCACCTGACGGGCTGTTGGCGTTGCAACGACGTCGACGTGCGTGGGCTTGTTGCCTGAAGCCTGCGCCTTGAAGCTGTGATTAAATACGTGACCCGTGAGCCAGAAAACGGCCGCCCAGACTTGACAATACCCTTGCTTGAAACGTATGTTTCAAACAAGTGTTTGTCAGGCGGAGTAGTCATGGCCCAGTCGGAAACCGTTGAACGCATTCTCGATGCAGCAGAACAGTTGTTCGCGGAAAAAGGTTTTGCCGAAACCTCATTGCGGCTGATTACCAGCAAGGCCGGCGTCAACCTGGCGGCGGTGAACTACCATTTCGGTTCCAAGAAGGCGCTGATCCAGGCCGTCTTCTCGCGTTTCCTTGGCCCGTTCTGTGCCAGCCTGGAGCGTGAGCTGGAGCGTCGTCAGGCGCGCCCGGAGCAAAAGCCGACACTCGAAGAGCTGCTGGAAATGTTGGTCGAGCAGGCGCTGGCGGTGCAGCCGCGTAGTGGCAACGACCTGTCCATTTTCATGCGCCTGCTGGGGTTGGCGTTCAGCCAGAGCCAAGGGCACTTGCGGCGTTACCTGGAAGACATGTACGGCAAGGTGTTCCGTCGCTACATGTTGCTGGTCAACGAAGCGGCGCCGCGTATTCCGCCAATCGAACTGTTCTGGCGCGTGCATTTCATGCTCGGTGCCGCCGCGTTCAGCATGTCCGGCATCAAGGCGTTGCGCGCAATTGCCGAAACCGATTTCGGGGTCAACACCTCGATCGAGCAGGTCATGCGCCTCATGGTGCCGTTCCTGGCGGCTGGCATGCGCGCCGAAAGCGGTGTGACCGACGAAGCCATGGCCGCTGCGCAATTGCGTCCGCGGAGCAAGTCGGGCAGTGCGCCAATGCCTGCCAAGGCCTGATGCAACGGCGGGGCGCTTCAGCTAAGCTAGCGCCCCATGCCTACTCTCGATTTACTGCATATTTCCATCGCCGATCAATGCCTCTATGGGTTTGCCCAGGGGCGCCTGGTCGTGCGTCTTCCAGTGTCTACCGCGCTCAATGGTGCGGGGGAAACCAGTGGTTCCGGATGCACCCCTCGCGGTCGCCATCAGGTTCGCGCAAAAATTGGCGCGGGCTTGCCCTGCGGCGCGGTGCTGAGGGGGCGACGCTGGACGGGTGAAACCTGGACGCCGGCACTGCATGAGCAGTTTCCCGGGCGTGACTGGATTCTGTCGCGCATCCTCTGGCTCAGTGGCTGTGAGCCAGGGCGCAATCGCCTTGGGCCGGTCGATACCTTCCGCCGCTATATCTACCTGCATGGCACGCCGGACACGGAACCCATGGGCGTTCCGCTGTCCCATGGTTGTGTGCGCCTACGCAATGCCGACCTGGTGAGCCTGTTCGAGCAGGTGCCGGTGCATTGCCCTGTGCAGATCGAAGAAGCCGCGTGCCCCGAGTGGGCCACGACCTCCCTCAACTGAAGGATCATTTATGAGTGCCAGCCTGCAAGGCTCCCTGATGGTGGACGTCGCCGGTACCTGGTTGACCGCCGAAGACCGTCAACTCCTGCGCCAGCCCGAAGTGGCGGGCCTGATCATTTTTGCCCGCAACATCGACTGCCCGCGCCAGGTGCGCGAGCTGACCGCTTCCATTCGCGCCATTCGCCCCGACCTGATCCTGGCGGTCGACCAGGAGGGTGGCCGGGTGCAGCGCCTGCGTCAGGGCTTTGTGCGTTTGCCGGCCATGCGCGCCATTGCCGACAACGACAATGCCGAGTACCTGGCAGAGCAATGTGGCTGGCTGATGGCGACCGAAGTGCTGGCGGTAGGCCTGGACCTCAGCTTCGCGCCAGTGCTGGATCTCGATCATCAGCGCAGTGCGGTGGTCGGCAGCCGTGCGTTTGAAGGTGACCCCGAGCGCGCTACCGTGCTGGCCGGTGCCTTCATCCGTGGCATGAACGCGGCCGGCATGGCGGCCTGTGGCAAGCATTTCCCCGGCCATGGCTGGGCCGAGGCGGATTCGCACGTGGCGATCCCGACCGATGAGCGCAGCCTCGCGCAGATCCGCGCCGCCGACTTGGTTCCGTTCACTCGCCTGAGTGGGCAGTTGGCTGCTGTGATGCCGGCGCACGTGATCTATCCGCAGGTCGATAATCAGCCTGCCGGTTTCTCGCGGCGCTGGCTGCAGGACATTCTGCGTGGCGAGCTGGGTTTTGACGGTGTGATCTTCAGTGATGACCTGTCGATGGCCGGTGCGCACGTCGTTGGTGACGCTGCCAGTCGAATCGAGGCCGCCTTGAGTGCAGGCTGTGACATGGGGCTGGTGTGCAACGATCGGGCGGCGGCAGAGCTTGCGTTGTCGGCAGCCCAGCGCATGAAGGTAAAGCCCTCGCCACGTATCGCGCGCATGCGCGGGCAAGGCTTTGCCACTACCGAGTATCGCCAACAGCCACGCTGGCTAGCGGCTTTAGGGGCTTTGCAAGAAGCCCAGTTGATCGATTAAGGACACACAATGACTGTTTACGCCATTATCGGCGGTACCGGCCTGACCCAGCTTGAGGGCTTGAACATTCGTCAGGCGCTGCCGATGGACACGCCCTATGGCCGGCCGTCGGCTGACGTATTGGTGGGTGAGTATGCCGGTCGTGAAGTGCTGTTCCTGGCCCGTCATGGTCATCCGCACCGCTTTCCACCGCATAAGGTCAACTACCGTGCCAACCTGTGGGCATTGAAGCAGGCGGGTGCTGAGGCAATCCTGGCGGTGAACGCCGTGGGTGGCATTCATGCGGCGATGGGGACCGGGCATTTCTGTGTGCCGCATCAACTGATCGACTACACCAGTGGTCGTGAGCACACGTATTTTGCCGATGACCTGGAGCAGGTCACGCACATCGACTTCAGCTACCCCTACAGCGAGCCGCTGCGTGCCCGGTTGATTGCCGCGCTGGCAGCCGAAGGTGTCGGTTACAGCAGCCATGGTGTTTATGCCTGCACCCAAGGGCCACGCCTGGAAACCGTTGCCGAGATCGCCCGTCTTGAGCGTGATGGCTGCGACATCGTCGGCATGACCGGCATGCCGGAAGCCGCATTGGCACGCGAGCTGGAGCTGGACTATGCCTGCCTGGCATTGGTGGTGAACCCGGCGGCGGGTAAATCAACCGCCGTGATCACCATGGCCGAAATCGAGCAGGCACTGCACGATGGCATGGGCAAGGTGAAATCGACTCTGGCGCGAGTGTTGGCGGGCTGATGGTGCCGCTGCTTTGATCGCGCTGGCGCCCCGCTGACACCTTCGTTGACACCCTCGTTAATACCGGGCTCACCCGCTTTTAGGCGGGTGACGACGGCCTGGCAAGGGTGCCAGTAGTGCGTCGATATCGTCGTCGGCCAGTTTCCAGTCTCCGGCCTGGCGCCCATCCAGTACACCGGCTGCCAGTGCAGACTTCTCCTGCTGCAGCTGCTGGATCTTCTCTTCCACGGTGCCGCGGGTAATCAGCTTGTAGACGAACACCGGTTTTTCCTGGCCAATGCGGTATGCACGGTCGGTCGCTTGCTGTTCGGCTGCCGGGTTCCACCACGGGTCGTAGTGAATCACGGTGTCGGCTGCCGTGAGGTTGAGTCCGACGCCACCGGCCTTGAGGCTGATCAGGAAGATCTGCAGCCGGCCGCTCTGGAAGTCTGCAACCGGTGCGCGTCGGTCGCGGGTGTCACCCGTCAACAACGCATAGTCGATACCGCGCTGTTGCAGTTCCTCGCCAATCAGCGAAAGCATGCTGGTGAACTGCGAGAACAGCAGCACTCGACGGCCTTCGGCGAGCAATTCTTCAAGCATCTCCAGCAGGCTGTTGAGTTTGCCCGAGTTCGCGCTGCGTGATGGGCCGGCTGCCTCGGATTTGACCAGGCGCAGGTCGCAGCAGACCTGGCGCAGCTTCAGCAGTGCCTCAAGAATGATGATCTGGCTGCGGGCAACACCCTTGCGGCTGATCTCGTTGCGTACTTTCTTGTCCATGGCCAGGCGCATGGTTTCATAGACGTCGCGCTGTGCTTCGGTCAAGTCGACCCAGTGGATCATTTCGGTCTTGGCCGGCAGTTCGGTTGCCACTTGCTCCTTGGTTCGGCGCAGCAGGAAGGGCTTTATCCGTGCATTCAGGTGCTGCAAGCGTTCTTCGTCCCCCTGGCGCTCAATAGGCACCCGGTAATCGCGGTTGAACGCCTTGTTGTCGCCCAGCCATCCCGGCAGCAGGAAGTGGAACAGTGACCAGAGTTCGCCCAGGTGGTTTTCCAGTGGCGTACCACTCAGGCACAGGCGTTGCCGCGCCTCCAGCTGTCGCGCAGCCTGAGCGGCCTTGCTGGTGGGGCTCTTGATGTACTGGGCTTCGTCCAGGATCAGTACGTGCAGTGGCAGGTGCTTGAGGTGGTCAAGATCCTTGGGCAGCAGCGCATAGGTTGTCAGGAGCAGGTCGTAGTCCGCCAGCTTGTCGAAGTACTGCCGGCGACCAATGCCTTGCAATGCCAGTACCCGTAACTGCGGAGCAAAGCGCTCGGCTTCATCCTGCCAGTTGGGGATCAGGCTGGTGGGCATTACCACCATTGCCGGTCGATCAAGACGGCCTGCGTTTTTTTCAGTCAGCAGGTGGGCCAGGGTTTGCAGCGTCTTGCCCAGGCCCATGTCGTCAGCCAGGATGCCGCCGACGTCCAGTTCGCGCAGCGCCTGCATCCAGCTCAAGCCTTCAAGCTGATAGGGGCGCAGGGTAGCTTTCAGGCCTTCAGGGGTGGTGACGGCCTGGGTACGAATATCGCGCAGGCGTTCGCCCAAAGCGCGAACCCGGTCACCGCCTTCCCAGGTCAGTGGCAGCTCGAGCAGGGCGTTCAGGCGCGCCGCGTCAGGGCTGGCCAGGCGTACGGTGGTCTCGCCCGGCTCGCGCAGGTAGAAATCCCCCAGGGTGGCCAATACCGGTTTGAGCCGCCCGTACGGCAGGGCGATCTGAAGCGTCTTGCGCGGTGCATGAGGGTGGGGAATGGGCACCAGGATCTGCTCGTCGTCACGGCGTTTGGCCAGGTGCGCGCTGTTGAGCAATTCCGGGTGGGTACGCAGCAGGTTGAGCAGGATCGGCAACAGGCTCAAGCGCTCGCCATTGACCACGATGCCCAGCTCGAGGTCGAACCAGTCGCGTTCGGGCGTCTCGACGACCTGGGCGTACCAGTCGTCGACCGGGGTGAGGTCAAAAGCGAAGTCGTCAGCGCATATGATTTGCCAGCCTTGCTCGCGCAAGTGTGGCAGGTCGTTGAGGACAAAACGTAACCAGGCTGCCTCGCTGGGGAGCTCGAACGGCTCGCCGGCACTTTCCGGCAAGGCTTTGCTCTGCCGGGTGGCAACCTTGAAGCCCAGGCTCAGGAGTGTTTCGCGCAGGCTTTGCTCGGCGCTCAGGTGGCGCTGCAGGGGTTGCGCCTGACGCGCATGCAGGGTGCCGCTGACATAGTCGCCGGCATAGCCGAAGGCGAGTGCGGCACGGTGTTGGGTGTAGCGCTGCATGCGCCCGTTTCGAGGCTCGAAGGCGCTGAACTCAATGCTGCCCAGCCACAGGCGTGGCTGGGGTAGAGGCGGGGCTATCACACGGTCGGGCATTTCAAAGCTTCGTGACCTTGAGCAGCAGTGCCAGATGGCCGCCGTCAAGGTAGTTCAGGTCGCCAAGGCGCATGTTGCTGTTGCTCTGCTTGAACTGTTCGGTCTGGGTAATGCTGCCGTCGGCCGCAAAACGGTTGACCCAGAAATTGGCGTCAGCGCTGATGAAGCGGCCGTCGCTCAGGCTCAGGTTGCCTTCCACGGGGAAGTGGCCGAAATGCCGCTTGCCGTCACTGATCGCGACCTTGCCCGGTTCGGCGCTCAGGTTCTGTTGCCAGGCTTTGTGCAGCAGGATCGTGTACTGGCTGTCGGCCTGCAGCTTTGCCGCTTCGTCGTTCATCGCGGGTTTGCTTTCGTCGGTGCTGCTTAACGTCTTGGCGTCGGCGGCCCAGTCTTCCGGGGCGTACTGGCTGGTAATGGCCGGCACGCTGTTTTGCCGAACCAGAATCATCTCGATCTGATACAGGCCGTCAGCGAAGGCGCTGGTGGAGCAGAGCGCGGCCAGCAGGGCCAGGGAGCGAATCAGGCGCATCGGTTTTCCTTAAGCGGATGTCGGGGTCAGGCGCTCGAACAGCGCCTCGAGGGTATTGAAGCGTTCTTCTGCGCGCTCCATGGGAACCATGAACTTGAACTGCGTTGCGCCCTCGAACTTGTAGCGTTTGGGTTGGCTCTGGATCAGTTTGATCAGTACCAGTGGATCGACAGGGGTTTCCCCGGCGAACTCGATCTTCCCGCCTTGTGGGCCAGCATCGACTTTCTTGATGCCGAGCTGCTCGGCCTGCAATTTGAGCAGGGTCAGGCGCACCAGGTTCTTGGTCGGCTCCGGCAGCAGGCCGAAGCGATCGATCATTTCCACCTGCAGGTCCTTGAGGCCGTCTTCGTCGGTAGCCGAGGCAATGCGTTTGTAGAGAATCAGGCGTGCATGGACATCCGGCAGGTAGTCCTCGGGAATCAGTGCTGGCACGCGCAGGTTGATTTCCGGGCCGCCGCCGAGCGGTTGATCGAGGTTGGGTTGCGTGCCCTTGCGAATGGCTTTGACCGCACGTTCGAGCATTTCCATGTACAGGGTGAAGCCGACGGCCTGGATCTGGCCGCTTTGGCCTTCGCCGAGCAGTTCGCCCGCTCCACGGATTTCCAGGTCGTTGGTCGCCAGGACGAAACCTGCCCCAAGGTCCTGGGTGTTTGCGATGGCTTCCAGGCGCTTTTCCGCATCGGCGGTGATCTGCTGGCGTGGCGGTGTGAGCAGGTAGGCATACGCCTGGTGGTGGCTGCGCCCCACGCGTCCACGTAGCTGGTGCAGCTGCGCCAGGCCGAATTTGTCGGCGCGTTCGATGATGATGGTGTTGGCGCTGGGTACGTCGATACCGGTCTCGATGATGGTCGAGGCAATCAGGACGTTGAAGCGCTTGTGGTAGAAGTCGCTCATCACCTGTTCGAGTTCACGCTCGCGCATTTGCCCGTGGCCAATGCCGATACGCGCCTCCGGCACCAGTTCGGCGAGGTCGGCAGCACATTTTTCGATGGTCTTCACATCATTGTGCAGGTAGTAGACCTGGCCGCCGCGCAGCAGCTCACGCAGCAGCGCTTCCTTGATGGTGCTTTTGTTCTGCTCCATGACAAAGGTGCGCACCGACAGGCGTCGCGCTGGCGGGGTTGCGATGATCGACAGGTCGCGCATGCCGGACACCGCCATGTTCAGCGTCCGCGGGATCGGCGTGGCGGTGAGGGTAAGAATGTCGACTTCGCTGCGCAGTGCTTTGAGCTGTTCCTTCTGGCGCACGCCGAAACGGTGTTCTTCGTCGATGATCACCAGGCCAAGGTCTTTCATCTTGACGTCGTCCTGCAGCAGCTTGTGCGTGCCGATGACGATGTCGATCTTGCCGTCGGCCAGGTCCTGGACGGCGGCGTTGATTTCCTTGGCTGACTTGAAGCGGCTCATCACCTCCACGGTCACCGGCCAGTCGGCAAAGCGGTCGCGGAAGCTGTTGTAGTGCTGTTGGGCGAGCAGGGTGGTGGGCACCAGGATGGCCACCTGGCGTCCGCCATGCACAGCGATAAACGCGGCCCGCATGGCTACTTCGGTCTTGCCGAAGCCGACGTCGCCACAGACCAGGCGGTCCATCGGCTTGGCGGCGAGCATGTCCTCGCGTACCGCTTCGATGGCGGCTTGCTGGTCCGGGGTTTCCTCGAACGGGAAGCCGGCGCTGAAGGTGGCATAGTCGGCTGCCGGGTCGGCAAAGGCATAACCCTTGCGCGCTGCGCGGCGGGCGTAGATGTCGAGTAGTTCGGCGGCTACGTCGCGGACCTGTTCGGCGGCTTTGCGTTTTGCTTTTTGCCAGACTTCCGAGCCCAGGCGATGCAGCGGTGCCAGGGCGTCGTCGCTACCGGTGTAGCGCGCGATCAGGTGCAGGTTGGCGACCGGTACATAGAGCTTGGCGCCCTCGGCGTAGGCAAGCGTCAGGAACTCGGCGGCCTGGTTGTCGATCTCCAGCGTCGCCAGGCCCAGGTAGCGGCCAACACCGTGGTCGATGTGGACCACCGGCGCGCCTTCGCGCAGTTCGGTGAGGTTCTTGATGACCGCATCGTTAGTGCCGTCGCTGCGCTTCTCGCGGCGTCGACGCTGCATGACGCGCTGGCCGAACAATGGGCTTTCGGCGACCAGTGCCAGGGCGGGGCTTTCCAGCAGCAGGCCGTCGTCCAGTGGCGCGATGGTGATCCCCAGGCGCTCTTTGCTTTGAACGAAGTCGTCCCAGCTGTCGAGGGTCTGTGGGCGCAGCTTCAGGCGTTCGAGCAGCTCCAGCAGCACTTCGCGGCGCCCCGCCGATTCGGCGGTGAACAAGACGCGGCCCGGGAACTGCTCAAGGAAACTGGACAGTGCGGCCAGCGGCTGGTTGGCCTTGGCTTCGATGGCCAGGTTCGGTAGCGTCTGCGCGGCGAAGCGCTCGCGGCCAACACCGCCCTCGCTGTCATCCTGGCTGACCACGATGCGCGGCCAGCGCTTGAGTTGGGCAAAGCAGTCTTCTACCGGCATGAACAGTTCGACGGGGGGCAGCAATGGCCGGTTCGGGTCGATGCGGCGCTCGTCGTAACGGTTGCGCACGTCGCTCCAGAAGTGTTCGGCGGCCTGCTCGATACCCGGCAGGGAAAACACCTGGGTGTCCTGCGGCAGGTAGTCGAACAGCGTCGAGGTTTCCTCGAAGAACAGCGGCAGGTAGTACTCGATGCCTGCGGGAATAATGCCGCTGGTGAGGTCCTGGAAGATCGGGCTGCGGCGGAAGTCGACGTCGAAACGTTCACGAAAGCGCGCCTTGAACTGGGTCACGGCGTCCTTTTGCAGCGGAAATTCGCGCGCGGGCAGCAGGCGTACCGAATCGACCTTGTCGATCGAGCGCTGGGTCTCCGGGTCGAACGTGCGCAGGGTTTCGATTTCGTCGTCGAACAGGTCGATCCGGTAAGGCAGCTTGCTGCCCATCGGGAACAGGTCGATCAGGGCTCCGCGCACGGCAAACTCGCCGTGTTCATAAACGGTGTCGACGCAGCGGTAGCCACTGGCTTCAAGGCGCAGGCGCATCTGCTCGACGTCGAGCTTCTGACCGATATCCAGCACCAGGCTGCTGCCCAGCAGGAAGCGTGTTGGCGCCAGGCGGTGCAGGGCGGTGGTGATCGGTACCACGAGAATGCCGTGGTCGAGCTCCGGCAGCCGGTACAGGCTGGCCACGCGTTGAGAGATGATGTCCTGGTGCGGCGAGAACAGGTCGTACGGCAGGGTTTCCCAGTCGGGAAAGGGCAGTACCGGCAACTGCGGTGCGAAGAAGCGCAGTTCCTGCTCCAGGCGGTCGGCCGTCTGGCTGTCGGCGGTCAGCAGCAGGGTAAAGCGCTTGGCGGCGCTGGCGGCTTCGGCAATAGCCAGGCTCAGGGCGGCGCCCGGCAGGTTGCTCCAGGTGTGTTTGCCGGCGGTGGCCGGCAGGTGCGGAAGACGCAGAACTGGCACGGGCGGTCGAGCTCCAAGCGTTGCGACAAAGGGTCGATTGTACCGGGCCTGGGGGCGGCCTGTCAGGCGCGAAGGGGGCAAAAAACCACGGATGTCATGCCACGATGACAGGAGCGACAGGCGCGCATTGCTCGAAACACCTCGGGGCGTCATAATGTAGCCCCTTTTTTCTGTCCCTACATGTGGAAGGTTCCCGTGACTCAGAAGCCCGACCAGTGTCTTGGTGAGTGGATTGATCGTGAAGCGCTTGCAGAAGCGATGATCCCGCTTATCGGTCAGCTCTACCGCAATAACAACGTGGTGAGCTCGATCTATGGCCGTAGCCTGATCAACCGTTCAGTGATTGCGATCCTCAAGGCCCACCGCTTTGCGCGTCATCGCCAGTCCGACGAATCCGAACTGTCTGTCCACGAGACATTCCCGCTGCTCAAGGCCATGAGCGAGCTGAAGCTGGGCGCCGCCTCGGTCGACCTGGGCAAGCTGGCTGTCAAGTTCAAGGAACAAGGCAACGGCCGTACCGCCGAGCAGTTCGTGCGCGAAGAAATGGCCGACGTGGTCGGCAAGCAGAACGCTTCTGCACGCAAGGGCACTGATGTGGTCCTGTACGGCTTCGGTCGTATCGGTCGCCTGCTGGCCCGTATCCTGATCGAGAAGACCGGTGGTGGCGACGGCCTGCGCCTGCGCGCCATTGTCGTGCGTAAAGGTGCTACCAACGACCTGGTCAAGCGCGCCAGCCTGCTGCGCCGTGACTCGGTACATGGTCCATTCGATGGCACCATCACCATCGATGAAGAAAACAACACCATCACCGCCAACGGTAACCTGATCCAGGTGATCTACGCGAAGAGCCCAAGTGAAGTCGACTACACTCAGTACGGCATCAAGGACGCTCTGATCGTCGACAATACCGGTGTATGGCGTGATGCCGAGGGCCTGGGTCAACACCTGGCCTGCCCGGGTGCTTCCCGTGTGATCCTCACCGCGCCTGGCAAAGGTGCCCTGAAGAACATCGTTCACGGTATCAACCACGGCGAAATCAGCCCTGAAGACAAGATCATCTCGGCGGCCTCCTGCACCACCAACGCCATCGTGCCGGTGCTCAAGGCTGTGAATGACAAGTTCGGCATCGTCAACGGCCACGTCGAAACCGTTCACTCGTACACCAACGACCAGAACCTGATCGACAACTTCCACAAAGGCAGCCGCCGTGGTCGTAGCGCTCCGTTGAACATGGTGATCACCGAGACCGGTGCTGCCACCGCTGCCGCCAAGGCACTGCCAGTGCTCAAGGGCAAGCTGACCGGCAACGCTATCCGCGTTCCGACGCCTAACGTCTCGATGGCTATCCTGAACCTGAACCTGGAGAAGGCGACTTCTCGCGAAGAGATCAACGAGTACCTGCGCCAGATGGCCATGCACTCGGACCTGCACAAGCAGATCGACTACGTGAGCTCCCAGGAAGTGGTTTCCACCGACTTCGTTGGTTCGCGCCACGCAGGCGTCGTCGATGCCGAAGCGACTATCTGCAACGATAACCGCGTTGTCCTGTACGTTTGGTACGACAACGAATTCGGTTACAGCTGCCAGGTCGTGCGTGTGATGGAAGACATGGCTGGGGTCAACCCGCCTGCATTCCCGCACTAAGCGGTCATCAGGTTGCACAAGACGGGAACCCCAGGGTTCCCGTTTTTTGTGTCTGGGCTCAAGGAGGCGTAATGGCGTGGTGGGCAGGTGGGGGGCTGGTGATTCTGGCGTTTTGGCTGTGCGGTTGCGACCGTACGCCTTCGCTGGAGCGCATCAGTGGCCCGACCATGGGCAGTACCTACACGGTGCAGTATGTGCGTACGGCTCAGGGCCCGGCGCCGGAACAGGTCCGGCTTGCGGTGGAAGCGGTTCTCCAGCAGATCGACCATACGTTTTCTACCTACCGCAGCGACTCACTGATTGCGCAGTTCAACCGTTTGCCGGCCAACAGTTGTCAGGTCATGCCGGCAGACGTGCTGCAACTGGTGCAGTTGGGTGAGCAGTTGTCGCGGCAAAGCCAGGGCGCCTTTGACCTGACCGTTGAGCCATTGCTTGATGTGTGGGGCTTTGGCCCGCAGTCCCGGGGTGAACAGGTGCCCGGTGCGCAGGCGTTGGCTGCAGCCCGCGGGCGTGTTGGCCACGAACACCTGCAGGTCGACGGGCTGCAGTTGTGCAAGGATGCCCCGCTGGAGCTGGACTTCAACAGCATCGCTGCCGGCCATGCCGTCGATTTGCTGGTCGAGCGAATGCGTGCGCTGGGTGTGAGCAGCTACCTGGTTGAAGTGACAGGTGAACTCAAGGCGGTGGGGCGCAAGCCGGATGGCAATCCGTGGCGCATTGCGCTGGAATGGCCGCGTACCGATCAGCAGGTCGCTCAGCAAGTGCTGGCGCTTGAGGGTTACGGTGTTTCTACATCAGGAGACTATCGCAATTTTTTCGAGCAGAATGGCCAGCGTTTTTCGCATGTCTTTGATGCGCGGCTTGGTGCACCGGTCAGCCATCGTCTGGCTTCGGTCACGGTGCTTGATCCCTCAACGCTGATGGCCGATGGCATGTCCACGGTGTTGCTGATCCTTGGCCCTGAACAGGGCTGGGCGTTTGCCTTGAAATACAATGTAGCAGCAGTTTTCGTGACCCGTGCCGATACAGGCTTCGTCTCCCATGCGACGCCTGCATTTGAGCGACTGATGCACGCGCAGTAACAGACTGTTGCAGTGTGAGATGTAGTGCAGAGAAAAATAGCCTACGACGCGACCAAGGGTTAATGTGCGCGGCGTTCACGCTTGATTAGACTGCACCCGAATATTTTCATGACGCTCTTGGCGGCATGATCTAGCCCCGATCGCCGGCGTGGCGAGCGGGCCTGTTCTGAAGGAGTACGCATGGCTGTCTACAACTACGACGTAGTGGTGCTGGGGTCCGGCCCGGCAGGAGAAGGGGCGGCAATGAATGCCGCCAAAGCAGGGCGCAAGGTGGCGATGGTCGATAGCCGTCGCCAGGTCGGCGGCAACTGCACCCATCTGGGCACCATCCCGTCCAAGGCCCTGCGTCACTCGGTGCGCCAGATCATGCAGTTCAACACCAACCCGATGTTCCGGGCCATTGGTGAGCCGCGCTGGTTCTCGTTCCCGGACGTGCTCAAGAGCGCCGAGAAGGTAATCGCCAAGCAGGTGGCTTCGCGCACCGGCTACTACGCACGTAACCGCGTTGACGTGTTCTTCGGTACCGGCAGCTTCGCTGACGAACAGACCGTCGAAGTGGTCTGCGCCAACGGCGTGGTCGAGAAACTGGTAGCCAAGCACATCATCATCGCTACCGGCTCGCGTCCTTATCGCCCGGCCGATATCGATTTCCATCACCCGCGTATCTACGATAGCGACACCATCCTCAGCCTCGGCCATACGCCGCGCAAGCTGATCGTTTACGGTGCCGGTGTCATTGGTTGCGAATACGCCTCGATCTTCAGCGGTCTGGGTGTACTGGTTGAGCTGGTGGACAACCGTGGTCAGTTGCTCAGCTTCCTCGACTCGGAAATCTCCCAGGCGTTGAGCTACCACTTCAGCAACAACAACATCACCGTACGTCACAACGAAGACTACGAGCGTGTTGAAGGGCTGGATAACGGCGTGATCCTGCACCTGAAGTCGGGCAAGAAGATCAAGGCGGACGCCTTGCTCTGGTGCAACGGCCGTACCGGCAACACCGACAAGCTGGGCCTGGAAAACATCGGTATCAAGGTCAACAGCCGTGGCCAGATCGAAGTGGACGAGAACTACCGCACCTGTGTGCCGAACATCTACGGCGCGGGCGATGTGATCGGCTGGCCGAGTCTGGCCAGTGCCGCTCACGACCAGGGTCGTTCGGCAGCGGGCAGCATCGTTGATAACGGCAGCTGGCGCTTCGTCAACGACGTGCCGACCGGTATCTACACCATTCCTGAGATCAGCTCGATCGGCAAGAACGAGCAGGAGCTGACCCAGGCCAAGGTGCCTTACGAAGTCGGCAAGGCGTTCTTCAAGAGCATGGCGCGTGCGCAGATCGCCGGCGAGCCCCAGGGCATGCTGAAGATCCTGTTCCACCGCGAGACCCTGGAAATCCTCGGCGTACATTGCTTCGGTTATCAGGCGTCGGAGATCGTTCACATTGGCCAGGCCATCATGGATCAGCCGGGTGAGTGCAATACCCTGAAGTACTTCGTCAACACCACCTTCAACTACCCGACCATGGCTGAAGCCTATCGGGTAGCGGCCTACGACGGCCTCAACCGGCTTTTTTGAGCGGCTCCGGCCGGTGGCCTGAGCCGGCCGGGGAGACCGATTTCAGCAATTCTCGAGGGTGGCAGTGGCCAAACCGGGAAAGTCTGTAATCAGGCTGTCTACGCCGAAGTCAGCGAGCCTGCGCATCAGCGCCGGTTCGTTGACTGTCCACACCGACACGTGCAAGCCCTGGCGCTGAGCTTTTGCCAGGCGTTCCGGGCTGCACAGTGTCCAGTTCAGCGCAAGCATCTCACAGCCATAGTTCTGGGCGACCTTCAGTGGGTCGAGCCAGGCGTATTCGGCTACCAGGCCGCGCGAGATGTCCGGGGTCAATTCCAGGGCGGCAGCGAGCACTTCCCGTGAGCTGGAGGTGATGGTGATCTTGTCGAGCAGGCCAAAGCGCAGCGCCATTTCGCGGATAGCCAATACCGTGGTGGCGGCACGCATGCGTGAGGCGCTCTTGACCTCAAGTTGCCAGTGCTTGAAATCGCACTTCTCGAATAGTTCCTCAAGGCGCGGGATGGGGCAGGGGTGTATCCAGCCCGGCCCACCCTTGCGTGCGTCATAGGTCACCAGATCACTGGCGTTGTGCTCAACCACCTTGCCGCGTCGACCGGTAGTGCGCTTGAGTGTCGGGTCGTGAATGACCATCAGTTCATTGTCGGCAGACAGGTGCAGGTCGAGTTCGCAACGCCGCACGCCATGGCTCAGGCATTGCTGGAAGCTGGTCAGGGTATTCTCGGGCGCTTCGCCCTTGGCGCCACGGTGGCCGTAGATCTGGGTCACGTTTGTTCCTTCAAGGTAAAGAGTGAAACTCAGGTGGGCGTTGCGCTGTTCTGCTCCAGTGCCTGGCGCCGTTGTTGCGCCTGGCGTTGCAGGATGTAGCGCGCCAGTAGCTGGCGTTGTGCGTCGGTGATGTCGATGAACTCGGCGCCAATATCGAACAGCCCGTCAGGCTTGCTGTCGCAATGCGTGACCTTGGCGCGTAGCAGCAACCCCAGGGCTTGCGGCATCAACACCATTTTCACCGCGACGCGGCTGCCCACAGCCAGCGCCTGGCGCTGGCGGGCCTCGATGCCGCCTTCGGAGAGTTTTACGGCGTGCGGTTCACCGATCTGCCCGAGCAGGCTCTGGGCGACTACCTGACTGAGCAAATCGATGCGTTTGTTCTGGGCTTTGAGAAAGGCTGCGAGGGTGCGGTCCTTTTCGCTGACCTGGCGCAACAGGTGCTGTGACTCGAATTCGCTCAGGTGCAGTTCGCTGAGCAGGTTGAACAGCGGTGACGCATCTTGCAACAACTCTGTGCCAGACGCATCGGCAACGTTCAGTGGGCGAATTTCCAGTGCGATCCTATCCTCGATACGGTAGTATTCGCGGCGATCTTCTTCATCTAATGTCGACATGGCGAACCCATGGTAGCGGCGGTGGTCTGAGTGTAAAGCTGCTGTCCAAGCCCCGCCACAAGGACGTTCCTCTTTCATCCGAACAAGCCCCGACATGTTCAGACCTCTCTTCGTATTCATCGGTACGCGTTATACCCGTGCCAAGCGCCGCAACCACTTCGTCTCGTTCATTTCCCTGACCTCGATGATCGGCCTCGCCCTGGGCGTGGTGGTGATGATCGTGGTGCTTTCGGTCATGAATGGCTTCGATCATGAGATGCGTACCCGCGTACTGGGCATGGTGCCCCATGCCACGCTTGAAACCGGCCAGCCCATCAATAACTGGCCTGCACTTGCCGATACAGTAAAGCAGAACCCGCAGGTGGTGGCGGTGGCACCGTTCACCCAGATGCAAGGGTTGCTGACTCACGATGGCAAGGTGCAGAAAGTCTTGCTCAATGGCATTGACCCAGGTCAGGAGCGCAAGGTCTCGATCATCGATGACTTTATCCGCCAGGGCCGGCTTGATGACCTGGTGCCCGGTGAGTTCGGCATCATGATCGGCGACAAGGCGGCGACCAAGTTGGGCGTCGGCATTGGCGACAAGCTGACCTTCGTTGCACCTGAAGTGACCGTGACGCCTGCTGGTATGTTCCCGCGCATGAAGCGGTTCACCGTGGTCGGCATCTTCCATGTTGGCGCTGGCGAGATCGACGGCTACCTCGGGTTGACCAACCTCTCCGACCTGTCGCGCTTGCACCGTTGGAAAGCCGACCAGGTGCAAGGCCTGCGACTGAAGTTCGATGACCTGTTCCAGGCGCCGCGCACGGCCTGGAGCATCGCCCAGAAACTGGGTGACCAGGAGTTCTACGCCCGCGACTGGACCCGCAGCCACGGCAACCTGTACCAGGCCATCCGCATGGAAAAAGCCATGATCGGCCTGTTGTTGCTGCTGATTGTCGCCGTCGCTGCGTTCAACATCATCTCCACGCTGGTGATGGTGGTGAACGACAAGAAGGGCGATATCGCCATTCTGCGCACCCTGGGGGCAACCCCGGGGCAGATCATGGCAATCTTCATGGTCCAGGGTACGGTCATTGGCGTGGTCGGTACGCTTATCGGTGCGGTGGTCGGCATTGCCGCTGCCCTGAACGTCAGTGCTGCGATCGCCGGCCTTGAGTCGTTGATCGGCCACAAATTCCTCAATGCCGACGTCTATTTCATCGACTACCTGCCGTCCCAGGTGATGGCCGAGGATGTCTGGATGGTCTGTGGCGCGGCACTGGTCCTGAGTTTCCTCGCCACCCTGTATCCGGCCTGGCGTGCGGCACGCACCCAGCCAGCGGAGGCGCTACGTTATGAGTGAGTTGGGCATGAGTAATAAAGCTGTGCTGAGTTGCCGCAACCTGGGCAAGTCCTATGAAGAGGGCCCGGAGTCGGTTCGGGTGCTCTCGGGCCTGCAGTTGGAACTGCACCCGGGTGAGCGTATAGCCATCGTCGGCAGTTCCGGCTCGGGCAAGAGTACCTTGCTCAACCTGCTGGGTGGCCTGGATACGCCCACCGAGGGCAGTGTCTGGCTGGCTGGTGAAGAGCTTTCGGCGCTGGGTGAGCGGGCCCGAGGCCTGTTGCGCAACCGTGCGCTGGGGTTTGTCTACCAGTTCCACCACCTGTTGCCAGAGTTCACCGCGCTGGAGAACGTCTGCATGCCGCTGCTGATTGGTCGTACCGCCATTCCTGAGGCGCGCGAGCGCGCTGAAGCGCTGCTCAAGCGGGTAGGGCTGGGGCATCGTCTGAGCCACAAACCGTCTGAACTGTCTGGTGGCGAACGTCAGCGCGTGGCCATTGCGCGAGCGCTGGTCAATCGCCCTGGCCTGGTCATGCTTGATGAGCCGACCGGCAACCTCGACCAGCATACCGCCCAAGGTATCCAGGAGCTGATGAAGGAGCTGAGCAGTTCGTCGCAGACCGCCTTTCTGGTGGTAACCCACGACCTCAGCCTGGCCCGGCAGATGGACCGCGTACTGCGCCTGGAAGAAGGGCGTCTGGTGCCGATCTGATCTGGCCGTACAGGGTGTCGGTCGTGAATGGCCGGCACCGTGTTCTTTCTCTTTTTCCGGGTGCTTCAGTTCATGTTCAGACCCTTGTCTATTTTCATTGGCGCACGCTACACCCGCGCCAAGCGCCGTAACCACTTTATCTCGTTCATCTCCATGACCTCGATGATCGGCCTGGCCCTGGGCGTGCTGGCGATGATCGTGGTGCTGTCGGTCATGAACGGTTTTCAGCGTGAAATGAGCGCACGGATTCTCGGCATGGTGCCCCATGCTGCCCTGCTGGGCGTCAAGCCGGTGGATGACTGGCAAGCCGTGGCCGCTACTGCGCTGAAGAACCCGCAGGTGATTGCCGCAGCACCACTGACAGAGCTTGAAGGCATGCTGTCCTACAAGGGCATGATGCAGCCGATCCAGATCAGCGGTATCGACCCGGCTCAGGAAGCCAAGGTGTCGATCGTTGCCAGTCACATCGTTCAGGGGCGCCTGGATGACCTGAAACCGGATGAGTTCGGCGTGGTGATCGGTGAGATTACAGCGCGGCGTTTCCATTTGAATGTCGGTGACAAGCTCACCTTGATCGTGCCGGAAGTCAGCACCGCGCCAGGCGGTATTACCCCGCGCATGCAGCGCCTGAACGTGGTGGGCGTGTTCAAGGTTGGTGCCGAGCTTGATGGCTCCATGGGCCTGATCCACATGGCCGATGCGGCGCAGATGCAACATTGGGCGCCGAACCAGGTGCAGGGTGTACGCATCAAGGTGCAGGACCTGTACAGCGCACCTCAGGTGTCGACAGCGATTGTCGGTCAGTTGGGTGACCAGTTCCGCGCCGATGACTGGACCCACACCCAGGGTAGCCTGTTCAGTGCCATGAAAATGGAAAAGACCATGATTGGCCTGCTGTTGATGATGATCATCGCGGTGGCGGCGTTCAACATCATTGCCACCCTGATCATGGTCGTGAATGACAAGGGCGCGGATATCGCGATCCTGCGCACCATCGGCGCCACGCCCGCGCAGATCATGGGCACGTTCATGGTGCAGGGGACATTGATCGGTATCGTCGGCACGCTGATCGGGGGCGTACTCGGGGTGATCGCCGCGATCAATGTCAGCCAACTGGTCGGTTGGCTCGAGCGTGTGAGCGGGCAGCATATCTTCACCTCCGACGTGTACTTCGTCAGTACCTTGCCGTCGGAACTGCAATGGGGCGATGTGGCGTTGATCTGCAGTGCAGGGCTGGTGATGAGCTTCCTGGCGACGCTGTATCCAGCGTGGCGTGCCTCGCAGGTAGAGCCAGCGTACGCCCTGCGTTATGAGTAAGCCCATTGCAGCCCTGTTGGAGCAGGCTTGCCTGCGATGCAAGCACCGCGACCTTGCTGGCACCGCGCTGATGCTATCGCGGGCAAGCCCGGCTCCTACAGGATGCGTTGGAGCAGGCTTGCCTGCGATGCAAGCACCGCGAACCTGCTGACACTACGCTGATGCTATCGCGGGCAAGCCTGGCTCCTGCAGGATGCGTTGGAGCAGGCTTGCCCGCGATGCAAGCACCGCGAACCTGCTGACACCGCGCCGATGCCATCGCGGGCAAGCCCGGCTCCTACAGGGTGTGTTGGAGCAGGCTTGCCTGCGATGCAAGCACCGCGAACCTGCTGACACTACGCTGATGCTATCGCGGGCAAGCCCGGCTCCTACAGGATGTGTTGGAGCAGGCTTGCCTGCGATGCAAGCACTGCGAACCTGCTGACACCGCGCCGATGCCATCGCGGGCAAGCCCGGCTCCTGCAGGATGTGTTGGAGCAGGCTTGCCTGCGATGCAAGCACCGCGAACCTGCTGACACCACGCTGATGCTATCGCGGGCAAGCCCGGCTCCTGCAAGATGCGTTGGAGCAGGCTTGCCTGCGATGCAAGCACCGCGAACCTGCTGGCACCACGCTGATGCCATCGCGGGCAAGCCCGGCTCCTACAGGATGGGCTGCAGCCCCCTACGCTGTCGGCAACTCAATCACGAAGCGCGTCCAGCCCTGCGCTGATTCGCCATGAATGCTTCCGCCATGCGCCTTGATGATCGATTGGGTGATCGCCAGGCCCAAACCTGCGTGCTCACTGTTGCCCTCATGGCGCGCCGGGTCGACGCGGTAGAATCGGTCGAACAGCCGCGGTATCAGCGCTGGGTCAATCGGCTCGCCGCTGTTGGCCACTTCCAGCCTCACACCCGCATCCTGCTGCTCAATCTTCAGGCGGATCTCGCCGCCAGCCGGGGTAAACCGCAAGGCATTGTCCAGCAGATTGGACAGTGCCCGGCGCAACATGTGGCGGTCGCCTTCCAGTCGCGCCTGGCCGATATGGCTCAAGCGTACCTGAGCGTCCTCGGCCAATGGTGCGTAGTACTCCAGCAGTGCGCCAACCTCATCTTCCAATGCCAGCGGCTGGCGGCTGGGCATTAGCAGGCCGTTATCGGCCTTGGCCAGGTAGAGCATGTCGTTGACCAGCTGAGCCATCCACTGCAGCTCTTCAAGGTTGCCGTGCAGGGCCTCGCGGTACTCTTCCAGGCTGCGCGGACGGGTCAGGGTGACCTGGGTGTGGGTCAGCAGATTGGACAGCGGCGTACGCAACTCATGGGCGATGTCGGAAGAGAATGCCGAAAGGCGCTGGAAGGCATCGTCCAGTCGCTCAAGCATGGCGTTGACGGTGTTCGCCAGGTCCGCGAGCTCAATCGGCATCTGGGCTACCGGCAGGCGAGTGGTCAGCGATCGGGCCGAAACCCCGGCCGCCACTTCACCCATCTGCCGTAAGGGGCGCAGGCCACTGCGTACGGCCCAGGCACCGAGCAGGGCGGTGGCCAGTGCCGAGAGACCCACGGTCAGCCAGATCAGCCGTTGCATGCGCTGCAGGAAGTGCTGGTGATGGGTGATGTCGAGGAACAGTGTCAGGTTCGGTGTGCCGTCGCCGTCGAGGGGTTCGCTGAGGCTGCGATAATCGGCGCCGTCGCTCGTCAGGGTGTTCAGGCCGGGCGACATTGGCGAGTCCGGCAGGCCGGGCTGGCTATCGAACCACAGGCGTCCGTCATTGCCGCGGATGCGCACGGCCAGATCGGCCTGATGGCTTAGCTCCGTCTGCAGCGCAGGCAGCCGCGTGTTCAGGCTTGCAGGGTCATGCACGCCCTCAAGTAGCTGACGCATCAACGACAGGCGGCCGCTGAGCAATTGCTGGTCCAACTCGATGAAATGAGTTTCGCTGGCGCGACTGAACAGTACGCCAGCAAACAGCGAGACCACCGCCGTGCAGGCCGCAAACAGCAGCGCCAGGCGGTTGCCGAGTGAAAGACGGCGCATCAGGCCGTCCGCTCTTCGAGGACGTAGCCCATGCCGCGCACGGTATGGATGAGCTTGTTGTCGTGTGCGTCGTCGATTTTGAGGCGCAGGCGGCGGATAGCGACCTCGATCACGTTGGTGTCGCTTTCAAAGTTCATGTCCCACACCTGCGAGGCAATCAGCGATTTTGGCAGTACTTCGCCTTGGCGGCGCAGCAGCAGTTCAAGCAGGGAAAACTCCTTGGCGGTCAGGTCGATGCGTTGCCCGGCGCGTTCCACCCGGCGGCGGATCAGGTCAAGGCTCAGGTCTGCCACACCCAGCAGGGTTTCTTGTGTCGGGCTGCTGCCGCGACGCAGCAGGGTGCGTACCCGCGCCAGCAATTCGGAAAAGGCGAACGGCTTGACCAGGTAATCGTCGGCACCCAGCTCCAGGCCGTGCACGCGGTCTTCCACGGCATCGCGCGCCGTCAGGAACAGTACCGGGGTATCCAGCCCGGCAGCGCGCACCGCCTGCAGGATCTGCCAGCCATCACGGCCCGGCAGCATGACATCGAGAATCAACAGCGCGTAATCGCCGCTGAGTGCCAGGTGCTGGCCCGTATTGCCATCGGTGGCCAGCTCTGCGCTGAACCCGGCTTCACTCAAGCCCTGGCACAGGTACTGGCCGGTCTTGGCCTGGTCTTCGACGATCAGCAGTTTCATGGGGCGCTCATGGTAAGGGTGGGCAGGGCGTTATACCGTGGTGTGAATGGCAAAAGGCAAAGCTGACAAAGTTGTAATCTTTTCGTCAGCTGGTTGCCAGTGGCACCTCGCTAGAGTGGCTGTCATGTCGAGACAACCCCGGAGTAAACCGACCATGTCACGTTTTATCCTTGCCGGCGCCTTGGCGCTGTTCAGCCTGCCGCTGTTTGCTGCGCCGGCGCAACCCTTTGCCTTCGGTCATCCCGCTACCGCGGACCAGGCAACCCGTACTGTCGAGGTGGAACTTGGCGACATGTACTTTGCCCCGCGTGCGCTGCAGGTCAAGGCGGGTGAGACCGTACGTTTCGTGCTGACCAACAAGGGCCAGTTGCCACACGAGTTCAACCTCGGTGATGCGGCCATGCATGCTCGGCATCAGCGGGAAATGCTCGCCATGCCGGGTGGGATGGATCACGCAAAAATGGAACATGGAAACATGAGCCACATGACGATGAATCATGGCGGGATGATGCACGGGGGCGGGATGTCCCATGACGATGCCAATGTGGTAATGGTCGCTCCCGGCAAGACCGCAGAACTGACCTGGACGTTCACCCAGTCGACCCCGATCGAGTTCGCCTGCAACGTTCCGGGCCACTATCAGGCCGGCATGGTGGGCAAGCTGACCATCGCTCAGTGACAGGTGATTGCCCAACGCATGGCACAAACCCGATAAACTAGGCGTATTTCGTCCTTCAGGTTTGAGCCATGCACCCCGCCGCCGAACATTCCCCGCTGGGCAAGTCCAGCGAATACATCGCCACTTACACCCCGTCCCTGTTGTTCCCGATCCCGCGTGCGGCGAAGTGGGCTGAACTGGGTGTCAGCGCCGACACCTTGCCGTGGCAGGGTGTCGACTACTGGAACTGCTTTGAGCTGTCCTGGCTGCTGCCGTCCGGCAAGCCGGTGGTGGCCATCGGTGAGTTTGCGATCCCGGCCGATTCGCCGAACATCATTGAGTCGAAGTCGTTCAAGCTCTACCTCAATTCGCTGAACCAGACTGTATTCGCCTCGGTGCAAGCGCTGCAGGCCTGCCTGGAAAAAGACCTTTCGGCGGCCGCTGGCAAGCCGGTCGGTGTGCGCGTGCGTACCTTGTCTGAGGTCGAAGGGGAGGGCGTAGCGGCGTTGCCGGGTGTCTGTATTGATGACCTGGATGTCAGCATCAGCCAGTACGAGCATCCTCAGCCGGAGTTGCTGCGCTGCGATACTGGGCGGGTGGTCGAAGAAACCCTGCACAGCCATTTGCTCAAATCCAACTGCCCGGTCACCGGCCAGCCGGACTGGGGGAGCGTGACCGTGCATTACCGTGGCCCGGCACTCGACCCTGCCAGCCTGTTGGCCTACCTGATCAGCTTCCGCCAGCATGCGGACTTCCATGAACAGTGCGTGGAGCGGATCTACCTCGACCTCAAGCGTCTGCTCAAGCCTGAGACGCTGACGGTGTATGCGCGTTATGTGCGCCGTGGCGGGCTGGACATCAACCCCTACCGCAGTACCGATACGATCAGCCTGGGCAATTCGCGGTTGGTACGCCAGTAGCACCAGCGCCTGCAGGGCTGCAGGTGCTGGCTCTGGTACTCTCAGATACCCATGCTTTGCAGGCTCTGAACGATATTGCGCAAGGTGGCTGTCAGGCCAGGGTGGTCGACTTCGAAGCGTTCGACCGCCAGGTTCACCCCGTCTACCAGGTTGTTCTCTGTGGAGAATCGCTCCAGTTTGAGCTCGGTTTCGATCTGTTGCATCAGCTGTTGCAGGTTTTCACGCTCTTCCAGTGAGAGCGGTGGATTTTGCTCCAGTTGCTCGCGCAGGGCCTCGATTTGCTGTTGCAGTTCGCGGGCAGGCATGGTGATCTCCCTCTATGAATAGGCACAGCCATGGACCACCGCCACTGGCGAAAGGTCCATGCCATGTCTGACAGGGTAATCCACTCGGCGTTGCTTTGCATGACCCGGATCAACGGTGGTGTGTCAGGGCTTCTCGCCTTTGAGTCGACGCTGGCCAATATCGGCGAGGCAATCGTCGAGCGCTTCCAGATGGTCGATGACTGAATGCACGCCCAAGGCATAGAGCTGCAGTGTCGCCTTGCCGCGTTTGTGTGCCTGCTCTTGCGGGCTCAAGGCCTGCCACTGGCTGCTGCTCAAACCACATAATGAGCCGCATGCCGCCAGGCCTATGGTCCAGAGACCCGCGTTGAGCCCGGATTGCAGCAACCTGGGTTCGCCGCTGACCAGCACGCAGCCATCCAGTTGGTTTACTTTCAGCGCCATCAATGCATGCCAGCACGCGTCCGGTGCCGGCCAGGGCGTGTCGTGCATACTGCTGTGCGGCTTGAGCCAATCGGGCAAGGGGCGGCTCAAGTGTTCGGCCACAGCGAGCGGGATTTCATCGATCCAGCCGCAGGGCACGGCTTGCCTGCGCAGGCGTGCCAATGCCGGCAGTGCGCCGGGAGTCGCCTGTGGCGAATGCTCGAAACTATCGCTACGTGCGCCAAAGTCAACCAGGCAGCCGCGTAGTCCGAATAGCAGTGCGGTTAAAGCAGGTGATTGGGGCATGGCATCGTCCCTGAAATAACCTTGCAGGCTACGCACAGAGGATGACAGCCAGATGACGATCAAACAATGTGGCAATTGTTTACATTTTGCTGATCCCGGCCATGTCGCGCTGACTAATCTGAGACATACCCTTTATACTGATTTCATTTTTGAGTTTGGGGCGCTGATAGCGCCTTGTGATTGTCGAGGAGTGAGTGTATGCGCAGGATTGGTACAGGCTTGATTGATCGGATGACCCGTGTCTGCGTCTGTGCCGGGCTGCTGCTGGGGCCCCTGGCGGCCCAGGCGGCAACCGAGGAAGACCCATGGGAGAGCATCAACCGGCCCATCTTCCGCTTCAACGATACGATCGACACCTATGCGCTCAAGCCTTTGGCGCAGGGTTACCAGGCCGTCACGCCACAGTTTCTGGAAGACGGTATCCACAACATGTTTCGCAACATCGGTGATGTTGGCAACCTGGCCAACGATGTCCTGCAGCTCAAGCCTCGTGCTGCCGGGGTCGATACCGCACGGCTGATCTTCAACACCACCTTTGGCCTTGTCGGTTTCTTCGATGTGGGCACCAAGATGGGGCTGGAGCGCAACGATGAAGACTTCGGCCAAACGCTGGGTTACTGGGGCGTAAGCAGCGGCCCATACGTCGTATTGCCATTCCTGGGCCCAAGCAACGTCCGTGATGCCATTTCCAAGTACCCGGACACTTACACCGAACCCTTCCGTTACATGGGCCATATCCCGACCCGTAACACCAGTATTGGCGTTGATGTAGTGGATACCCGTGCCAGCCTGTTGTCAGCCGAGAAGATGATTCGTGGCGACAAGTACACCTTCATCCGCAACGCCTACCTGCAAAACCGTGAGTTCAAGGTCAAGGATGGGCAGGTCGAAGACGACTTCTGATCCGCAGAAGCGCTAAAAGGCGTCCCGGCCGCCGTCGGCCGATACGCAGCGCGTGCATCGCTGGCAAGACCCGCCCCTGCACCGTGGGAGCACGCTTGCCTGCGATGGTATCGCTGCTGCTTAGCAAGCGTGCACCTCTTTCCTGGGCGTGGCTCAGTGCATTTCGATGATGCGCAGGCCCAGTTTCTGCTGGCCTTCGGCCTGATCGGCGATCCACACGACCCGGGTACTGGCCTCCAGCCCTTTGAGGGCGGGGTGATCAGACTCGATACGCACCTCAAGCGCGTCACCGACCTTGAACGAGCGGGGGGCCTGAACCTGCAGGCCGCTGCTTGAAAGATCCAGACATACAGCGGCGATGACCTGGTCGGCGTGGATCAGGCTGACATCCTTGTCCACTTTCATTCGAATGAAATCGCGCTTTTCGCTGTAGTCTGCGTGGATTCGACTCATACCTGCATCCTTCCATTGGGTTGCGGTCAAAGCCGTTTTTATAACTCCCGGCTCTTTGCGCTGTAAAGAGCGTCAGCGACCATCGGCGTGAGCTTGAAACACCCGGCAGATGGGAGTACCGTCTGCGCCTTACAGGGCACCTCTGATATTTGCTGGGCAGGTCATCTTGTCCTACAACTCATAGAAGAGAGGCTAGAAGTGAATCCAGTAAGTGCGCTCCGGCCCGACCGAGCCGCCTACCCCAACCTATTTCTGGCGCCGTTTGCCCACATGCAGAAAACCAGTGCAACGCTGCTGATAATCGACGATGACGACGTAGTACGTGCCAGTCTCGCCGCCTACCTCGAAGACAGCGGTTTCAATGTCCTGCAAGCGAGTAATGGCCAGCAGGGTCTTCAAGTCTTCGAGCAGAACCAGCCCGATCTCGTGATTTGCGACCTGCGCATGCCGCAGATGGGTGGCCTGGAGCTGATTCGCCAGGTGACTGAGCGCACGCCTGATCTGCCGGTCATTGTGGTGTCTGGCGCCGGGGTCATGAATGACGCCGTCGAAGCGCTGCGGCTGGGTGCTGCCGATTACCTGATCAAGCCTCTGGAAGACCTTGCAGTACTTGAGCACTCGGTGCGTCGAGCACTGGACCGTGCGCAACTGGTACTGGAAAACCAGCGCTACCGGGAGAAACTTGAAGCGGCCAACCGCGAACTGGAAGCCAGCCTGCACCTGTTGCAGGAGGACCAGACAGCGGGTCGTCAGGTGCAGATGAACATGTTGCCGGAAAGCCCTTGGGTGGCTGGTGACTTTTCATTCGAGCACCAGATCATTCCGTCGCTCTACCTCTCGGGCGATTTTGCCGATTACTTCCGTGTCGACGAGCGTCGTATTGCCTTTTACCTGGCGGATGTTTCCGGCCATGGGGCGTCGTCCGCCTTCGTCACGGTGCTGCTCAAGTTCATGACCACGCGCCTGTTGTTCGAGTTCAAGCGCAGTGGCACCCTGCGTGATTTCAAACCCTCGGAAGTGCTCGGGCACATCAACCGAGGGTTGATCAACTGCAAGCTGGGCAAACATGTCACTATGGTAGGTGGCGTGATCGATGAAGACACCGGTCTTCTGACCTACAGTATTGGCGGGCACTTGCCGTTGCCGGTGTTGTATACCCCAGGCCAGAGCCGCTACCTCGACGGTCGTGGGCTGCCGGTGGGGTTGTTCGAGGAAGCCACCTACCAGGACCTGGTCATGGAGTTGCCACCAGCATTCAGCCTTACGCTGCTATCTGATGGCATTCTGGACCTTTTGCCTGGCAGCACACTCAAAGATAAAGAAGCCGCCTTGCCGGAAATCGTCAAGGCAGCGGGCGGCAGCCTGGATGGGCTGCGGCAACGATTCGGATTGGCTACGCTTGGGGAGATGCCGGATGATATCGCCCTATTGGTGTTGAGCAGGAACCTTCAATGAGTACTGGTAGAATCCAGTTCGCCGAGCAGAATGGCACCTTCGTTCTGAAGTTCGTCGGTGAAGTACGCCTTACCCTGTGTTCGGCGTTGGATGCGACTATTGAAAAAATCTTCACCGCGCTGAATTTTTCGGCGATCGTGATTGATTTGACCGAAACCCAAAGTATCGACAGCACCACCCTGGGCCTGCTGGCCAAGCTGTCGATTCTCTCGCGGCAGAAGGTTGGGCTGCTGCCGACCGTGGTCACCACCCACGCCGACATCACCCGGCTGTTGCAGTCGATGGGTTTCGATCAGGTATTCAACATCGTCGACCGGCCGATCCCGTGCCCGGAATGCCTCACCGACCTGCCGTCTCAGGACCAGAGTGAGGACGTGGTACGGGCCAAGGTACTTGAGGCGCACAAGATCCTCATGGGCCTGAACGATTCCAATCGCGAAGCCTTCCACGACCTGGTCAACGCCCTCGAGCGAACCTGATCGTGCCCAGGGGCGCGTTTCTGCGCTCCCTGGTAACTTCCCTGACTACTGGCGTTGCCCGCGAGGAAACTCTGTGGGCGGCGAGCCGTCTGCGTTGAGCTGGAAAACTCGCTCCGGCTGCCCCTGCGCGTTGAAAAACACCTGACCCAGGCCTGCGCTGTTCCACAGTCGCTCGCCAGCCTTGCTGTGTGTCGGGGTGCGCGGAATGACTTCCATACGCCGACGCTTGGTCAGCCAGTTCAGTGGCGAACGCGGTGAATACAGCCAGCGGTTGAGGCGGTCGAAGGTCTCCAGCAGGCGCCGTGGAAACTGGTTCTTGATACCGCTGCTGGTGATCTGCCAGAGGTGTGGGCTGCGTTGGCGGTGACGAATCAGCACTTCGTAGACAAACGAGTAATGCACATCACCCGAGAGGATCACGTAATGCCCGGGTGTGCGTGAGTGGCGGAAAATATTCAGGATCACCTGCGCCGCGCCCCGATGAGCCATCCAGTTCTCGGCATCCACCAGCAGCGGATAGCCTAGCCAACTGAATACCCGTTGTACGGTTTCAATCAGCTTGACGCCGAAGATCGGCGCCGGCGAGACGATAATCGCTGAAGGGTGGTCAAGCAGGGCCTGTTGCAGTTCGCTGAGGGCTTCCCAGTCAAGCAAGCCTGAAGGGCGCTTGAGGTTGCTCTCGCTGCGCCAGCGGCGGGTGCGGGTGTCGAGTACCAGCAGCGCTGGGGTGCTGGGCAGCGCATAGTGCCAGTTCTGGAAACGCAGCAACTCACCGATCAGCGCATCCTGTTGCGGCCTGTTCAGGTAGCGGTCGTTCATGGCGCCGTCGGCCAGGCCCTGCCAGCTTGCCAGTAACCGCGTGAATGCGTCCGGATTGTTGCCCCAGCCCTGGCAAAGCAGGTAACCGATCAGTGCATTGCCGATGATGCGTCGCGAGAAGGGGTGGCCATAGGCACTTTCCTCCCACTGCGCCGACAGGTTCCAATCGTCGGTAATGTCGTGGTCGTCAAAGATCATCAGGCTCGGCAGGTGCGCCAGCACGCGGGCAACCTGGCCAAGGCCTGCGACGAACCTGCGAATCACGGCTTGCTCATCGTCGTAACGTTGCTGGCGCTCAGGCGTCAGTGCTGGCGGTTGCGGATCGATCAGCGTCCAGCAGACGGGCGACCACACCAGCAGGTACATGGCCATGACTTCGGCGAAGGTGACCAAGTGATTGTCGGCATTGCTGCTGGTGAAAATAGGTTTGCTGGCACCGCCGAAAAACCGCTCGCGCAGGGTTTCGTTGCTCTTGATTTCCGGCAGCAGGTCAGCGCGGTGGTAGTAACTGGCGGGGTGTTCGTACAGCGCGGTGCTGTCCTCGACCACCGCGCCCTCCAAACGCTCCTCGAACAGCGCCAGGCGAGCAATCAAGGCATGGATAGCACGCAGCATGGGCCCAGCGACATCGTCGGCGTAGATCTGGTCGCCGCTCATCATCAGCAGTGCCGGGCGTGCCCGTGCAGTGTGTTCGGTCGCCAGCAGCCGGTCGGCGCAGAGCAGGCCGTCTGCCGCGTCGAAGTGGGGTTTGCGGCAAGAGCCATGCAGCACGTTGTCCAGTTGTGCACGCAAGACGAAGTCAGGGCGTTGCTTGCCGTCATACAGCAGGTGCGGTGCCCAGTCAGCGATACGCTGCGGCTTGCTGGCGCCGTGAATGATCAGGTCATAGCCGATCGCTTCATCGACGGGCAAGGGGGTGTCCAGCTTCACGTCGATCAAGTGCACAAAGGCATGGCGGCCAATCGGCACAATGCGGCAACGCTCGCCTTCCAGGGGCAGTTCAACAGGGGCTGTGCCCGTGCAGTACAACAACAGATCAGGCTGTAGCGGCTGTGAAGCGACCAGCCACATCACCAACCGCGAAGGTTCCAGGCGGCGTAACAACGGGCCAGCCAGCACCAGCGGCAAGGTAGGGTTTTCGGGCATCGGCAACTCAGGTCAACTCAGGCGGGGAGGGGCATGCGCGGGGAGGGCGTCGAAGCAGGCGAACCCGCTTCGACAGCACATTGCCTCAGGCTTTTGCGGCCAGCAAGGCTTCAAGCTTTTCCTGGTCGCGGGCGAACTGGCGAATGCCTTCGGCCAGTTTTTCGGTGCCCATCGCGTCTTCGTTCATGGCCCAGCGGTACTGGCTCTCGCTCAGGTGCTGGCGCGGCTCGCCAGCATGGCCCGGGCTGAGTTTACGCACCAGTTCGCCTTGGTCGTCGGTCAGTTGCTGCAGTAGCTCCGGGCTGATGGTCAGGCGGTCGCAGCCGGCCAACTGTTCGATCTGGCCGATATTGCGGAAACTGGCGCCCATGACCACGGTGTCGTAGCCATTGGCCTTGTAGTAGTTGTAAATGCGCGTGACCGACTGCACGCCCGGGTCTTCGGCACCGACATACTCCTTGCCGGTGGACTTCTTGTACCAGTCATAGATCCGGCCTACGAATGGCGAGATCAGGAACACACCGGCATCGGCGCAGGCCACAGCCTGTGCGAAAGAGAACAGCAGGGTCAGGTTGGTCTGGATACCTTCGCGTTCGAGCTTTTCGGCAGCGCGAATACCTTCCCAGGTCGAAGCCAGCTTGATCAGTACGCGGTCACGGCCAACGCCGGCCTTGTCGTACAGCTCGATCAGTTGGCGCGCCTTGCTCAGCAGGGCCGGCTCATCGAACGACAGGCGTGCATCCACTTCGGTGGAAATACGCCCTGGAATGACTTTCAGGATACCGCTGCCGACGGCCACCGCGAAGGCATCGCAGGCCAGCCCCAGGTCGCCTTTGCTGTTACGCACGGCCTGGTCGAGCAGCTCGGCGTAACCGGGCATCGCCGCAGCCTTGAGCAGCAGCGACGGGTTGGTGGTGGCATCGACGGGCTTGAGGCGGCTGATTGCATCAATATCGCCGGTATCGGCAACCACGGTAGTGAACTGCTTGAGTTGGTCCAGCTTGGAAGTCATGAGCGTGCTCTGTCCTGTGCGATTCCTACGACATTACCCGAGCCCTGCCAGCCGCTCAAGGGCCGTGCTGGCAGGCAGGAGGTCGATAACCCTTCGAGTCGTAAAACGTTTACAGGTTCCCGGCTTAGCGCCCTTGCAAAAGCTGGCTGGCCTGATCGAGCAGGCCTAGAGGATCCTGGGTCTTGTGGATGTCCACCGACAGCAACTGGCGGAACTTGCGCGCCCCCGGGAAACCTTGGCCGAGGCCGAGAACATGCCGGGTGATATGGTGCATCGCACCACCTGCCGCCAGGTGCGCCGCGATGTACGGACGCAGCTTGGCCAGCGCGTCACTGCGCGAAATCACCGCAGCCGTGCTGCCGAACAACTGTTGATCGACTTCGGCCAACAGGTAAGGGTTGTGATATGCCTCGCGGCCCAGCATCACCCCGTCGAACGTCTGCAGGTGCACCTTGCACTCATCAAGCGTCTTGATCCCGCCGTTGAGGATCAGCTCCAGGTCGGGGAAGTCCTGCTTCAACTGCGCCGCCACGTCATAGCGCAGTGGCGGGATCTCGCGGTTCTCCTTCGGCGACAGGCCTTCGAGAATCGCGATACGGGCATGCACCGTGAAACTGCGGCAGCCGGCCTCACGCACCTGGCCGACGAAATCGCACAGCTCGGCATAACTGTCGCGGCCATTGATCCCGATACGGTGCTTGACCGTCACCGGAATATCCACGGCATCGATCATCGCCTTCACGCAATCGGCAACCAGTGCCGGATGCCCCATCAGGCAGGCGCCGATCATGTTGTTCTGCACCCGGTCGCTCGGGCAGCCGACGTTCAGGTTCACCTCGTTATAGCCCGCGCCCTGCGCCAGGCGCGCACAGGCCGCCAGGTCCGCCGGAACACTGCCGCCCAACTGCAACGCCAACGGGTACTCAGCCTCGTCATGACGCAGAAAACGCTCCGCATCACCGTGCAGCAACGCACCGGTGGTGACCATCTCGGTGTAGAGCAGGGCGTTTTGCGACAGCAGCCGCAGGAAGAAACGGCAGTGGCGATCTGTCCAGTCCATCATCGGCGCAACAGAAAAGCGCCGAGAAGGCTCTGGTGTAATGGTTTTGGCGGTGTTCGAGGGCATTGGGAGTGTCTGTAGAGGTACGATTGGGGCGGTTGCGGCTGTCGTGGAGTTTATCAGGAAAAGGGTGATTTCGGCTGCGCAAGGGCTGTTTTAATAATCGGCGTGCGATGAACTCGACCAGAAACACGCGACTACATTCAGACCATCCCTATACCTCAACGCCAACGAATAACTTCAAGTCGGTTGGGAGTTTCTGACCTAAAATTTCTGAAATCCGTGCTACCTGCTCACTAGTTAACAGCCATTCGCCTTCTGCCATTGCGTTAATGCTTTTATGACCGAGAGCTTGAACGATTTGATCGTTAAAAGAATGATCTACATCAAGCTCAAACTTAATCAAGTCATCCTCTGGATCGTTAGGTAAAAAACCACTGATACACAGGTACATACACACTCCTATTTTTCTACTTTTCGGCCCGGTTTTGCAGGTTTTGTTTGCTCGCCAGTTTCAGGGTCAAACTCACCTAAATGCTTGCCTTGCTTATCGTAAATTTCAACGGCTCCATGCTGACTGTCCCATTCATAAATACGACCCTTACGGTCCTTCCAACGCCTACGAATTGCTCCCCCGCCATGCACTCTGGTTTTAGCATCTGCTTTTACAGCATCAGGGAACGCCGTCAGCCCTTTAGGTGGTGGATGATAGCTATGGTCACCACCAAGCGGTTTTGCGTACACCACATACAGCGACTTCAGGCCAGTATCAGCAGGAAAGACCAGAATACATTCGTCGGTTGTAATGTCATCGCCGGGAAGACCTTCAAGCTGACTGTCCGTGTTCTCCGGGATCGGGTGTACGAGGATGGTGTCCAGTTGCTTGCCGCTTTCGTCAGGGTAAGTCAGTGGAGGCATTCTTGACGAGCTGTGTGGTGGCGTCCAGAGGATGGTGATCCCATTTAGTTCGGCCTCCAACGCAGTCTTGGTTGCGTTCCACTTCACCTGCACGATGCGTACTGAGTCATCACCTGACGCGCCGGTGTGAATGCCGTAAATCTGTAGTACGCCTTCGGCATCACGTCGGAACTGAAAGCGCACCCGTGTTGTGGCCTTACTCATGCTCCGCAGTTGCTCGTCAGTATGGAGTGTGCCGTCCCCCATTTTCGTGGGGAGCATGCCCAAGATAAAAACGCTAACCGGTCCTCCCGTGCCCCGTATTGCCCAGGTCATACGTTTTTGCATAATACCGCCACCCGCAACACGGGCGAGTCCGGCATCAGCCCCGATGGCCATTGCAATGGCATCTGACGCGGAAGGCAAAAGCATGGAAGCGACCACCATGACGTTGCCGAAGTTGGAGGCTGGCTCGGTGGCCGTCCCCGCATCTGTGTTGCACCAGTTTTCAGCAACGCAGGATTTGGCGAAGACCAAGTCAGTACGTTGCTTGGGAGGTGGCCACTCATCTTTTGGCATGTACACCGGCTCTGGCGCAGCCGGTTTTTGCCATGCAGCCCATGAGGCACCACCGTTTGGGCGTTTCGGTTTCCAGGATGGCTCGAAAAAAGGGTCGTCTTTACCGTCCTTCTTCATGGGAAGTGCCTGTCAGTTAATTTGAAGCATAAAGGTTGCAGCTGAGTCTGAGGCCTGGTCAATTTGACCTCTTAACCGTGTATTTTTGTGGGTGGATTGCAACAGGGTATTTAGGTCATGCGGCTCGGCAGGCTATGGCATGCCTTGAGCAGCGCCAAGGCGGTTGTTGGCGCGTTAGGCTGTGTGCCTTGCATTTATAACAAAGCACACAGTGTGTAAGCATGTGGCTAGGCTTTTTCTAAAATATCCAGTACTTGAGATACTGTGTCGTCGATGCCTTGATCGATGTTGTTTAGTTTTTTAACTACCTCTTCGTTGTCCAGAATTTTCGTGGCTGGAAGTTTTTGCTTGGCGTGCCAGGCGACGATAATGTAGTTGACGACGCTGCCCCGTGATTTTAATTTTGCATGTTCGCGCGCGGTGGCGATTGTTGTTTTTACAAAGTTCTGGCGTTCTTCAGTGTTCACGCCATTGAATGTGCTTGGAGCTGCTCTGTAAATATCTGCCGAAAATATCATTGCTTCGTTTTTCAGGCCTTGTTCAAGTACAGATTTTTTGCTGGTGACCGTTTTTTCGAGTGTGCTGTATAGTTTTTCGCCCGCTGAAATTTGTTTGGGGGTCATAAGGCTTTTTAGAAAGTCTGTAGTGTCTGCATTGTTGTTGAATATTTTTGTCCAGGCGTAACTCGCGGCCAAATCACCTTTTTCTTCGTAACGAAAGGCTAGTGTTCTTTGTGCCTCGGGGTCTCCAAGCTTGGCCGAACGTTCTAGCCATCGCAGTGCTAGTGTTTCATCACGCTCTTGGCCGCGTTGGCCGTATAGATAGGTCTGGTACATGCCGTACGCTGCGCATGAATCATTTTTTGATGCGGAGTAAGCCATGTAGTTGAATGCTTTAGTGTTTCTTTCGCTTTCGGGTTTTGATTGGTCTTGCTCGGCCATGCTAGATAAATAGCAAAGTGCTCTTTTGTGTTTGGGTGCGGCCATAATAAGGCAGCTTTCGGCTAGTGCATATATTTTGGCGTCGTATAAGAATTGGCCGGTTCCATAGAGGATGTCGCTATCCATCGTGCTGTTGCAGTAATCGTTAGGTGCTGCGGTAGGGAGTAATGTTTGTAGCGATAGAGTGGGGAGTGTGCTGTTCAGGTCGGGCTCATCTGGTGTTGTTGAGCAGCCTGTGAGCAGCGTTGCTGTGATTAGCAATAGGAGGTTGTGGTTTTTCAAGTGGTATCCCAGGTCGGTGTTGGTCTTATTGTTGGTTGGTTTTTAGTGTGTCGTTGAGTGATTGAGTTGTCTGGAGGTACTACTAGCAAGTGCTGGGGGCTGACTTGTATGAAAGTTTCCGATTTTTACACAGTGTACTCACCTCGGCATTCGTCAGTTTCCGCACTTCGCGTCAGGAATTTCACAGTCTGCTGTAGGTTTATTGCTTAATGCTTTGTAGTATTTTTCTGTAGCGACCTGGATGCTCTTTGTCACGCTGCACCATCCCTTGTGCAGCATGTGCGGTCATGGCGAGGTGTGCAGAACCCGTGCTGTAAACCGGGTTGCAGCCTGCGGTCAGGCTCGGTATGGTTCGCCCGTCGCTGACTCGTCAGCGAAAGTCACGGTCAATCCCGTGGCCGGGCGTAGGAACCCGTTGGATAACTTGGCGCACATCGCGTCTCCATAGCGATTGCACGCATCTTTTTTGAGCGTGTGGTTCGCGTTATGGCGGCTGTGTGTGGGCAGGCTTCGGCCTGGCCGGGTTCCAAGTCTCCCGGTATTCCTACCCCATGCACAGCTGCCACCCAATCCCGTAGGAAGGATCGTGGCAGCTCCAGAGCAAACTTGGAGCCCATCATGCAGATATTCAGCCTCTCCCATCCCCACACCCTCATGCCCAACGCTTGCCCGCCAGCCAGGCAAGGCGGTGCCCAATGACGCCTGAAGAGCGGCAGAGGTTCGTTATTAGTACCGGCCGAGGTGCGTTGTTTCATGGCACTGGCGACGCAGCAAAGCAGGGCAAGTTGTTCGCTGTTGTGCCCGGTGTCGCCATGCCTGATGCGCTGGAGAGTGTGTCTGAATTGCTCGGTACGATGCAGGGCGTGCTGTATGACGCGGCGATGGGCGACGTGCCGCTGCAGGGCAATGCTGCCTGGCTGCTTCGGCATACCTTGAGCAGCGCCAAGGCGGTTGTGGATGCGTTGATCGAGGGTTGCGGCGAGGCTTTTTAAGCCAAAGACAGTGCATGTTGCCAACGATGCAGGCGCTGCGAACGCACTGATACTCCACCGACGCCATCGCAGGCAAGCCAGCTCCAACAGAGCCCGCGCCAGCTGTAGGAGCCGGGCTTGCCCGCGATGCAGGCGCCGCGCACTCACGGACACCGCACCGACGCCATCGCAGGCAAGCCTGCTCCAACAGGGGCCGCGCCAGTTCTGTAGGAGCCGGGCTTGCCCGCGATGCAGGCGCCGCGCACTCACAGGCACCCCGCCGACGCCATCGCAGCATCTGCATACCTAATCCAAACGGCCGTGTTTTGATCGCGGTACGGCGCCATATCATGGCACGCTAAAGCGAGCGGCTTTAGGCGGTTATCGGTATGGTGGCGATAAGCCAAAAGGGAGTTGAGCTATGAAGCTTGGTCGGATGCAACGCGCTGTTCGTGTTCCTTTCGTGTGTGCAGTGCTGGCATTGATGATGCCGAGTGCTGCATTCAGTAGCCCACCCACCCCCAATGCGCTGGAGAGTGATCCAGTCAAAATGGGCTGGATGGTCGGGTCGCCACCCCCACCCGAGCGTATTATTCGCTTCGAAGATGGCAGTTACTTCCAGTATCCGCAGTGGCGTTGGAGTGTCGCGCACTTCAGGGAGTTGATGCCGACGATTAATGTGTCGCGTGGCATTGGTGCACCCAACACGCTCGAGCGTGAGCTGCAGGCGGGCATTGATGAGGTGAGTTTTGTCCCGATGGGCAGCGACCGCTCGATGACCTGGCGCGATTCGTTGTTGGCGAACTACACCGATGGCATCGTCGTGCTGCACAAAGGGCGCGTCGTGTACGAGCGCTATTTCGGCGTATTGAAGCCCGAAGGGCAGCATGCAGGGATGTCAGTGACCAAGACGTTCATCGGCACGCTGGCGGCGATGATGGTGGCCGAGGGCACGCTTGATCCTGAGCGCAAGGTGGTTGAGTACGTGCCAGAGCTGGGCAAGTCGGCGTTTGGCAGTGCGACCGTGCGCCAGTTGATGGACATGACCGCGGGCATACGCTTCAGCGAGAACTACGCCGACCCCAAGGCTGAAGTGTGGGCGCATGCTGCCGCCGGTAGCCCTCTGCCTAAGCCGAAAGACTACACCGGCCCGCGTTCGTACTACGAGTTCCTGCAAACCGTGCAGCCAGAAGGGGTTCACGGTGAGGCGTTCCATTACCGCACGGCCAATACCGATGCCTTGGGCTGGGTGTTGGCGCGGGTGAGTGGTAAAAACGTCGCGCAGCTGCTTTCCGAGCGTATCTGGAGCAAGCTGGGGGCGGAGCAGGACGCTTACATGACCGTCGACTCCACGGGTACGCCGTTTGCAGGTGGTGGTTTCAATGCGGGGCTGCGTGATTTGGCCCGGTTCGGTGAAATGATCCGCAACGAAGGGCGGTACAACGGGCAGCAGGTCGTACCCAAAGCGGCCGTCGATGACATTCGCCGCGGTGCCAGCAAGGAGGCCTTTGCCAAGGCCGGCTACGCCACATTGGCCGGCTGGAGCTACCACGACATGTGGTGGAACACCCATAACGAGCATGGTGCATTCATGGCGCGAGGTGTCTATGGCCAGGCACTCTATGTTGATCCAAAGGCCGAGGTGGTGATCGCACGGTTCGCCAGCCATCCCGTCGCCGCCAACGCGGCCAACGATGCGACGTCGTTGCCGGCCTACCATGCCGTGGCCAAGTACCTGATGAGCCGGTAGGGTCAGGCCGCTATTCAATTGACGCTGCACCCTCTGTTGGGCAGTCTGGTGTCAGCGCCGTTGAATAACTCATAACACGTCGGAGCCCATTACCCCTCATGCCCGTTACCAGCCCCTCTCTCACGCTCGCCCTGCTACAGGCCCGCGAAGCAGCCATGGCGTTCTTTCGGCCATTGCTCAACCAGCACGGTTTCACCGAGCAGCAATGGCGGGTCATCCGCATTCTGCGTCAGCAGGGCGAGATGGAAAATTATCAGTTGGCGGAGCAGGCCTGCATTCTCAAGCCGAGCATGACCGGGGTGCTGGGGCGTCTGGAGCGCGACGGTATCGTCAGCCGGCGCAAGCTTGCCCATGATCAGCGGCGGGTCATGATCAATCTGACGGCAAAGGGGCAGCAGTGCTTCGTGTCCATGATTGACGAGGTGGAGGCGAACTATCGGCGCATTCAGCAGCAGATGGGCGAGGAGAAGCTGCAGCAACTGCTTGGCTTGCTGGAAGAGCTCAAGCAGATCAAGCCCTGAGTGTGTCGCACCTGCCCAGGGTTGCGGGCAGGTGCGCGTCAAGTTAGAACAGTGCCAGCGTGTAGCCGAGGATGATGCGGTTTTCGTCGATTGCGGTTTTCAGGCCGTCACCGGAACGGAAGGTCGCGTTACGCAGGCGTATGTTCAGGCCTTTCAGTGAGCCGTCCTGGAAGGTGTAGACCAGGTCGGTATCGCGTTCCCACTCTGTGCCGCCCTGCACGGCGGCAGTCTCGACGTTCTTGGCGTTGACGTAGCGGGTCATGAAAGCCAGCCCGGGAATGCCCAGGCCCGCGAAGTCATAGTCGTAACGGGCTTGCCAGGCGTCGGTCTCGGCTTTGGTGAAGGCGTTGTAGGTCACCAGGTTGACCGAGTACGGGTCTACGCCCGGGAACGCGAAGTCGCCATCTCCCGACAGGTTCTGGTAGCCCAAACCGAATTTATGCGCACCCACCGCCAGGGTAGTCATGCCGTTGAAGAAGCGGTTGTCGATGTGCCCGCCATTGACCCGTGCCGCACCGCGAAAGCGTTTCTCGCCGTCTTCGCCGGTGCTGAAGTAGCGCAGGTCGGTTTTCAGGCTGACGCCTTCGCCCAGTTTCCAGGTGTGTACCAGGCCGGCGAAGTGCTGCTGGTAGATGTCTTCCATCTTGGCGAAGTAGTAGCTCGCCGTCAGGTTCGGGGTGAGGTTGTAGCTACCGCCGGCCAGGTCGAGGTGGTCGCTTTCCACGCCGCCGTAGTTCATCTCATCGTTGCTCGATGAGTCGCGCAGGTTGATCTTGTCCAGGCGCCCGGCGTTGAGGGTCAGGCCGTCGATTTCCTGCGAGGTCAGCAGGCCGCCGGAGTAGGTGGAGGAGAGCAGGCGCGTGTCGTTATACGAGACTACGGGCAGAAGGGGCTGCAACGTCCCCACCTTGAGCACGCTTTTCGATACCCGCAGTTTTGCGGTCATGCCCAGTTCGCTGTAGTTGTCTTCCGGCTCCAGGCTTTGCCGGCCATAGGGCAGCAGGCCGGTATTACGGCGGTCACGGCTGGAGTCGAGTTTGATCCCGACCTGGGCGAGTGCATCCACCCCAAAACCCACCGTGCCTTCGGTGAAGCCTGACTCGAAGCGGCCGGTCAAGCCTTGTGCCCACTCTTCGGCTTTGGCCTGAGGGGCATTGTCCTGACGGAAGTCGCGGTTCATGTACATGTTGCGCGCTTCGATGCGTGCGGTGCTGTCACCGATGAAATCGGCCAGTGCGACGCCGCTGAAACTGCTGGCGATGGCACAGGAGAGCAGGGGCAGTGAGCCCAATTTCCTTATCATTATTGTTATCTCTAGGCATTTTTGTTTTTGGAATGAAGGCCCCTTTGCGCGGTAGGGGCTTGCGGCTGAAAGTTAGCTACTTGTTAAGCTGTTAACAACATTTTTTTAGATTTTTAGCCGAAGGAGCTTCCTTTGAAAAACAGATTAATCAGGCTAATTAACTGATTTTTAAGAGTTATTAAATTTTTTGTCGGGATTTTTGGTAGCTTCAGCTCATTTTCAGACGTGACGAGCTGGTTGATAAAATTAACCTGTTAACGTATCAATGCCTCCCATGCCGGCGCGAACCACGGCTGCGCACACGACTACAAAAACAAAACGGAGCTACCACAATGAAGAAAATCAAAGCTGCCGCCCTGTGCATGGCGATGACAGGTGCCCTGTCGGCTCATGCCGAGACCTACACCCTCAAGGTCGCGCATTTCCTGCCGTCCACCTCCAACGCTCAGGTCAACATCATTCAGCCGTGGTGCTATCAGCTGCGCCAGGAATCCCAGGACCGCCTGCAATGCCAGCTCTATCCGTCGATGCAGTTGGGCGGCACGCCGGCCAAGCTCGCGGATATGGCCCGTAACGGGGTCGCCGATATCGTCTGGACCGGCCCGTCGTACTCCGCCGGCAAGTTCCCGCGGGTCGAGGCGCTGGAACTGCCGTTCGTGCTGCCTTATGGCGGCAAGGTTGGTAACCAGATCATCTGGGATTACTACGAGCAGTACGCCAAGGACGACTTCAAGGACTACAAGGTGCTGGTGATCCACGGTGACGGCGGCATGAGCCTGCACACGCGCGGCAAGGCAGTGCAGAACCTGGCGGATCTGACAGGCCTGAAACTGCGCGCTTCCAGCCGTACCGCCGCCAAGACCATCGAAAGCCTGGGCGCTACGCCGGTGAGCATGCCGCCCGCGCAGATGACTGAAGCCATTTCCAAAGGTGTGGTGGATGGCGCTCTGGCGTCCTGGGAAGTGGTGCCGGCGACCAAGCTCAATGAAGTGACCCAGTACCACAGCGCCACGCCGGCCGGGCAGCCGGCCTTCGGTTACACCGTACTGGCCATGCTGATGAGCCAGCGCAAGTTCGACAGCCTGCCTAAGGACCTGCAGGCGATCATCGAGCGCAACAGCGGCAAGGCGTTGTCCGAACGCTTTGCCAACTCCTGGGACAACGCCATGGACCGCGCCCACGACGCTACCCCGGCTGAAGGCCTGGTCGAAATCAATGGTGCGGCCTACGCCGACATGCAGGCGGCGGCTGCGCCGGCGGTCGATCAATGGGTCAAGGAAGTGGCCGGCAAGGGGCTCGACGGCCAGGCGCTGGTGGACGGCGTGCGTAAGCTCTCCCGCGCAGCGCAGTAACCGCCCATGAACGAATCCTTGGACTTCAACGTCGCCTCGGACGTAACACAGGGGAGTGGCCGAAGGGCCTTGATGCAGCTGGCCCAGGGCTTTGCCCTGGCCGGCGGGCTGACGTTCATGGCATTGATCGGCATGTCGCTGGTTTCCATTGTCGGGCGCAAGCTGTTTTCGGCGCCGATCCGGGGGGACATGGAGTTGATGGAGGTGGGTGCCTCCTTTGCCATCGCTGCGTTCCTGCCGTTGTGCGAGCTGCGCGGTCAGCACATCAAGGTCGATGCGCTGACCCAGTGGTTGCCAGCACGGGTGCGTGACCTGCTGGATGTGTTGGCACACCTGCTGTGCTGCGCCGTGGCGTGGATTATGGCCTGGCGCACCACACAGCAGATGTTCGACAACCATGAGAACGGCGATGTCACCACATTGCTGTCGTTCCCGCTGTGGATTCCGTTAATGCTGATCGTGCCTAGCCTGGTGCTATTGGGTGTTTGCGCGCTGGCGCGTATTGCCGACATTTTCCACCGTATGGGAGGTCGCGCATGAGCGGTCTGAGCCTGGGTCTGATTGCGCTGTCCATTACCATGGTGCTGTTGTTGCTGCGGGTGCACATTGGCATCACCATGCTGATCGGTGGCGCGGCCTGTTTCTGGGCGGTGAACAACGGCGATCTGTCGAGCCTGTTGTTCACCCTCAATGATCTGGCCTATTCGCGCCTGTCCAACTACGACCTGGCAGTCATCCCGCTGTTTGTGATGATGGGCCAGTTCGCCACCCACGGTGGCCTGTCACGTTCGATCTTTCGCTGTGCGTCGGCGTTCATCGGCCACTGGAAGGGCGGCATGGGCATGTCGGCGATTGGTGCTTGCGCGGGTTTCGGGGCGATTTGCGGGTCGTCCCTGGCCACGGCAGCGACCATGAGCCATGTGGCATTGCCCGAGCTGCGCCGGCACAACTATTCCGGTCGTCTGGCGACCGCTACCGTTGCTGCCGGTGGCACCCTGGGTATTCTGATTCCGCCGTCTGTGCCGTTGATCATCTATGCCGTGCTGACCCAGGAATCGATTGCCAAGCTGTTTGTGGCGGCGATCGTGCCGGGGGTTGTTGCCATCATCGGTTACATGATCGTGTTGCGGATCATGGTCTCCCGTGACGAAAGCCAGGCCACGGTGTCGCCGAAGGCGACGCGGGTGGAGCGGCTCAAGGCACTGGTTCAGGTGTCGCCAGTAATTGGCGTTTTCCTGGTGGTGATCGTCGGCATCTATGGTGGTTGGGCCAACCCCACCGAAGCGGCTTCGATCGGTGCGGCGGCCTGCGGCATCCTTGCGGTTCAGCAAGGCGGCATGCGCTGGGACGGTATTCGGGCGAGCCTGTTGGGTACGGCAGAAACCTCGGCGATGATTTTTCTCGTGCTGCTGGGCGCGGACCTGCTCAACTCCGGCCTGGCCCTGACCCAGATGCCTACGGAGTTGGCCGCGTGGGTGATCAACAGTGGTCTTGCGCCGATGCTGGTGCTGGCCGTCATCCTTGGCCTGTACCTGCTGCTGGGCTGTGTGATGGACTCGTTGGCGATGATTCTGCTGACCATCCCGATCTTCTATCCGATGATCATGGGCCTGGATTTTTATGGCCTGGACGCCTCGGAAAAATCGATCTGGTTTGGCATTCTGGCCTTGATGGTGGTGGAGATCGGGCTGATTCACCCTCCGCTGGGCATGAACCTGTTCATCGTCCAGCGCACCGCGCGCGACGTGCCTTACAGTGAAACCGCGATAGGTATCGTCCCGTTCCTGTGTTCGGACCTACTGCGCATTGTGTTGCTGGTCGCGTTCCCCGCTCTCAGCTTGTGGTTGTTGAGTTTCTAACGGCTACCTGTTGGCGCAGGCTTGCCTGCGATGGCTTCGGCGGGGTGTCAGTGAGTGCGCGGTGTTTGCATCGCGGGCAAGACCCGCTCCTACAGCTTTGCGCGGGCTCTGTTGGAGCAGGCTTGCCTGCGATGGCGTCGGCGGTGTGTCCGCAAGTTCGCGGCGTCTGTATCGCGGGCAAGCCCGGCTCCTACAGCTTGCGCGGTCTTTGTTGGAGCAGGCTTGCCTGCGATGGCTTCGGCGGGGTGTCAGTGAGTTCGCGGCGCCTGCATCGCGGGCAAGCCCGGTTCCTACAGCTTGCGCGGGCTCTGTTGGAGCAGGCTTGCCTGCGATGGCGTCGGTGGGGTGTCAGTGCGTTCGCGGTGGCTGCATCGCGGGCAAGCCCAGTTCCTACAGCTTGCGCGGGCTTTGTTGGGGCAGGCTTGCCTGCGATGGCTTCGGCGGGGTGTCAGTGGGTTCGCGGTGGCTGCATCGCGGGCAAGCCCGGTTCCTACAGCTTGCGCGGGCTCTGTTGGAGCTGGCTTGCCTGCGATGGCTTCGGCGGGGTGTCAGTGGGTTTGCGGTGTCTGCATCGCGGGCAAGCCCGGCTCCTACAGCTTTGCGCGGGGTCTGTTGGAGCTGGCTTGCCTGCGATGGCGTCGGTGGGGTCTCAGCGAGTACGCGGCGCCTGCATCGCGGGCAAGACCCGCTCCTACAGCTTTGCGCGGTCTTTGTTGGAGCTGGCTTGCCTGCGATGGCGTCGGTGGGGTGTCAGTGAGTTCGCGGTGGCTGCATCGCGGGCAAGCCCGGCTCCTACAGCTTGTGCGGGCTTTGTTGGAGCAGGCTTGCCTGCGATGGCGTCGGTGGGGTGTCAGTGGGTTCGCGGTGGCTGCATCGCGGGCAAGACCCGCTTCTACTGCGTGCGCGGGCTTTGTTGGAGTAGGCTTGCCTGCGATGGCGTCGCCGGTATCGTGATCAGAAGGCCAGTTTGTAGCCAATCAGCAGCAGCATGCAGGCCAGGCAGGGGCGCAGTACGTTGTCGGAGATACGGCCGGTCAGGTGGCTGCCGATGTAGATCCCGGGCAGCGAGCCAAGCAGCAGGTAGCCCAGCAGGGTCCAGTCCATGTTGCCCATGCTGGCGTGGCCTAGGCCGGCGACCAGGGTCAGGGGCACGGCGTGAGCGATTTCGGTACCGACCAGGCGACGGGTAGCCAGGTACGGGTAGAGCAGGAACAGTGCCACGGTGCCCAAGGCGCCAGCGCCGATGGACGTCAGGGAAACCATGATGCCAAGCACGATGCCGGTGATCACGGTCAGGATGTTCAGGGTCTTGTCGCTGAGGTGGTAGTGGTCGCTGGCGTGTTTGCTGGCGAAGGCCTGCAAGCGGCTTTTGAACAGAATCGCCAGTGCCGTCAGTACCAGTACCACGGCCAGACCCTGCTTGATCACCGCGTTCAAGGCCTGGGTGTCAGTGTGCAGGGTGGTGAGGAACCAGAGTGTCAGCGCTGCGGCTGGAACACTGCCGAGCGCGAGCCAGCCGGTGATTTTCCAGTCGATGTTCTTGTTCTTGCCATGAACCCAGACGCCACTGCCCTTGGTGATGGCAGCGTAGAGCAGGTCGGTGCCTACCGCCGTAGCCGGGTTGATGCCGAACCAGAGCAGGATCGGAGTCATCAGCGATCCGCCACCAACGCCGGTCATGCCGACGATGAAACCGACAACCAAGCCTGCAACGGAAAAACCTAAGTAACCTGCATCCATAATCTATCTAAGCACCAGACGAGCTGTGAGCGGGGCGCGAGAAGCATAACGGCTTTTTTTATAGCCAAATATAATTATGTGCTATTAGGTTATAACCAGATGTTGAGTGGGGCATTGGAGTCAATGCCCCTGTTGCTGCGTCAGGTGATGGCCGCGGCCGTTACCACAGCGCGATGCTGTAGCTCAGGATCAGGCGGTTCTCGTCCAGCTTGTTGCCAAAGTGGCTGGTGCGCACGGTAGCGTTGCGCCATTTGATGCCGAAGTTTTTCAGCGTACCGCTCTGGACCACATAGCCGATATCGGTATCGCGCTCCCATTCCTTGCCTTCAGGCTTGCCGGCGCCGAGGTCGATGTTGTCGCCCTGCAGGTAGCGGGTCATGAAGGTCAGGCCGGGAATGCCCACGCTGGCGAAGTTGAAGTCGTAGCGTGCCTGCAAGGACTGTTCGTCCTTGTTGGCGAAGTCACCGATCTGCACGAAGTTCACCAGGTATGCGTCGGCGCCGTTGATGTAGGCAAAACCGGTGTCGCCGCTCATGCGCTGGTACCCCAGGCCAAATGCGTGGCCCTGGATACCGTAGGTGAACATCGCGCCAAATGCCTTGTTGTCGACGTTGCTGCCACCCTCATCAAGGGAGCGGGCGAAACGCAGGTCGCTTTTCAGCGATTGCCCTTCACCCAGTGCCAGTACGTGGTTCAGGCCAAGGAAATGCTGGCGGTAGAAGTTGTCCAGCCCACCGTAGCCATAGGTGGTGTTCAGGCTGTCGCTCCACTTGTAGGTGAGGTTGGCGAAGTTGAACTGGTCGCTGTTAGTGCTGCGGGCCTTGATGTTCTTCGCCCCACCGGTGGTGATGGCCATGTCTTCATAGTCGGTGGAGTCGCGCTGGTTCACCTGGCGCACCTGACCGAGGTCGACGTTCAGCTTGTCGATTTCCTGCGAGTTCAGTTGCCCGCCCTCGAAGGTTTGCGGCAGCAGGCGAGAGTCGTTGGCCATCAGCACTGGCAGCTTGGGTAGCAGCGTGCCGGCTTTCAGTACGCTCTTGGAGACGCGTACTTTGGCGGTCATGCCCAGTTCGCCGTACTCGTCCTGAGCGCGGTGTGGTGCTTCGCGGTCACGTTGCAGCAGGCCGCTGCCGCTGCGATCCGGGCTTGAATCGAGTTTGACCCCGAGCAGGCCGATGGCATCGACGCCGAAGCCGACCGTGCCTTCGGTGAAGCCGGACTCATAGCGCAGCAGAAAGCCCTGGGCCCATTCCTCAGCCTTGTTTTGGGGCGCGTTGTGCTGGCGGAAATCGCGGTTGAAGTAGAAGTTACGCAGCTCCAGGTTGGCTTTGCTGTCCTTGAGAAACTCTGCGTTGGCAGGTGCGCAGAGGCCGGCCAGCGTTGCCGAAACCAAAAGGCGGGTAGCGATGGGATGCGTGCGGTACATGGTAAAGCCCTTTTATTGTTATTGAATGGGGGACGGCATGGCCTGCACCGGTCGCGGTTGCGATCGGTGCAGGTGGTTGCAGGTGATACGGTCAGCGGTTTACGCGGATCAATGGGCGACTGCCGTGGCGGCACCCAGGCCGGTCTGGGCACGTACGAACTGGTCGTCGAACGCCGCACGTTCGCGGGCGGCTTGCGCACTGCGGTCGAGCTTGGACACCAGCACGATCACCAGGAAGGCCAGTGGCATGGAGAACAGGGCCGGGTGGTCATACGGGTAGATCGCCTGCGCATTGCCAAGCACCGACACCCAGACCGCAGGCGACAGGATCACCAGGGTCAGGGCGGTGAACAGGCCGACGAAACCACCGGCCAGGGCGCCCTTGGTGGTCAGGTCTTTCCAGTACATGGCCATGATCAGTACCGGGAAGTTGGTGGAGGCGGCGATGCCGAAGGTCAGGCCCACCAGGAAGGCGACGTTCTGCTTCTCGAACAGGATGCCCAGCAGGATGGCGATGATGCCCAAGCCGACCGTAGCGATACGGGTTACGCGCATCTCGTCTTTTTCGCTGGCGGTACCTTTCTTCAGTACGGTGGCATACAGGTCGTGGGAGATCGCCGACGCACCGGCCAGGGCCAGGCCCGACACGACGGCCAGGATGGTGGCGAAGGCCACGGCCGAGAGGAAACCGAGGAACAGGTTGCCACCCACGGCCTTGGCCAGGTGCATGGCAACCATGTTGCCGCCGCCGATCAGGGCGCCTTTGAGGTCGCCGCCGACATAGAACTGCGGGTCAGTGCCGACGATCACAATCGCGGCATAACCCAGCACCATGACCACGAGGAAGAAGAAACCGATGAAGCCGGTGGCAAAGAACACCGACTTGCGGGCTTCCTTGGCGTTCGGCACGGTGAAGAAACGCATCAGGATATGCGGCAGGCCGGCAATACCGAACACCAGGCCGAGCGACAGCGAAGCCGCGTTGATCGGGTCGGCGAGCATCGAGCCGGGGCCCATGATGTTCCAGCCCGTAGCGTGGGCTTCAACCGCGCGGGTTGCCAGGGTTTCAAAGCTGAAGCCGAACTCGGCCATGGCCAGCAGGGCCAGGGTCGTGCCGCCGGCCAGCAGCAGTACGGCCTTGATGATCTGTACCCAGGTGGTGGCGATCATGCCGCCGAAGATCACATAGACCAGCATCAGCACGCCAACCACCATCACGGCGGTGGAGTAGTCCAGGCCGAACAGCAGCTTGATCAACTGACCCGCGCCGACCATCTGCACGACCAGGTAGCAGCACACCACGGTGAGCGAGCCGAAGGCTGCGAAGGTGCGGATTTTGGTCTGGTCCAGACGGTACGAGACGATGTCGGCGAAGGTGTAGCGCCCCAGGTTGCGCAGGCGTTCGGCCATCAGAAAGGTGATGATCGGCCAGCCGACGAAGAACGCCACCGTGTAGATGAAACCGTCATAGCCTTTGGCGAAGACCAGGCTGGACAAGCCCAGCAGGGTGGCCGCCGACATGTAGTCACCGGCAATCGCCAGGCCGTTCTGGAAACCGCTGATGCCGCCGCCAGCGGTGTAGAAGTCCGAGGTCGACTTGGTTTGCCGTGCAGCCCACCAGGTGATCATCAAGGTGCCAAGGACGAACACGAAGAACATACCGATGGCGTGGAGGTTGATCGGCTGTTTTTCCGCCACGACGAGGGGTGCTGCGAAAGCAGCGGCCGGTGCCAGCAGCAGGCTGGCAAGGCCAAGGGAGGCGAGGCGACGGCTCATTTCAACTCCTCCAGCAGGTCGGCACTCAGTGCGTCGAAGCGGGTGTTGGCGCTGCGCACGTACCAGCCGGTGAGCAGCCAGGACAGCACGATGATCGCCGCCGCGACCGGGATCCCTACCGTCAGTTGGCGGCCTTCGGCCAGAGGGGCATGCAGCACGTGCGGGTAGAACGCGACCACCAGCATGAACAGGTAGTAGGCGCCCAGCACGGCGGCACTCAATGACCAGGCCAGGCGCGAACGGCTGCGTACCAGGCGTTGGAATTTGGGGTTGGCGCGGATGCGGTCGCAACTCTGCGCATGGGACAGCTCAGCGTTTTTCATCGGTGTGGCTCCTTGTTTTTTTTATTGCCTGGTGTGCCCTGCAGCCGTTTTTTGGGTGCACGGCGTCGTGGCGATGGGCAGCAGCCTTTCGCCAGGAAAAACGGGTAAGCGTCGAGTGCTGTGTTACGCCGGCGGAATCATGTCGCGCAGCGTTTCAGCTCACTCGGAATCGACTGATCAAAACGGGGGAATGTGGGAAAAGCCGGCGCCAGGTTCGCTCGGGTAGAGCGTATTGAAGGTAATAAGACGCGCGCGTGCAGGGACTGGTCCCTGTGTGAAGATCGACATAACTGGCACCCGGTGGCTGATTATTAGCTCTTGATGTTTGCTGCACCCTTGTCGGTGGGAAGCAGCGCAGATGGCTCCGCGCACCTTATATAACAATGTCGGTCAATTATGGAAGTACTACCTGCGTTGTATAGTATTAGTACTATATATTTTGCCTCGAAAATTCAGGGTTTACGGCTTCCGCCCGGCACATGCTGTCTTGCTGCAAACACATGGGCGTGCTGTTGTCTCACGTACAGTGGATCAACAAGGTGTCGCGGGTTACACAGGCATTCGATCGTTTTGTTTGTATAAGTTATTGATAATAAAGAACTAAGTAGCTGGCATGGTTTGTGAGACGTACTCGGCAAGAGCGCCTGATGTGGCGTAGAACCTGTTGCGTACTGGAGAACCCCCATGCCCCGTGAAATTCGTTTGAATGCTTTTGAGATGAACTGCGTCGGTCATCAATCTCCTGGCCTGTGGGCGCATCCCCGGGACCGTTCCTGGCAGTACAAGGACCTGGAGTATTGGACCGACCTGGCCAAGTTGTTGGAGCGCGGCCGTTTCGACGGCATTTTCATCGCGGATGTCATCGGTATCTACGATGTGTTCAACGGCAATGGCGATGCGGCGATCCGTCAGTCGACCCAGGTACCGGTCAACGATCCGCTGGCGCTGATCACCCCGATGGCGCTGGTGACCGAGCATCTGGGTTTCGGTCTGACCGCGTCGTTGAGTTTCGAGCACCCCTATCCGTTTGCCCGCCGCCTTTCCACCCTCGACCACCTGACCAAGGGGCGTATTGGCTGGAACATTGTCACCTCGTACCTGGACAGCGGTGCGCGTAACCTCGGGCAGAAAGCCCTGAGCGATCACGATGCCCGTTACGACTATGCCGACGAGTACCTTGAAGTGCTCTACAAGCTGTTTGAGGGCAGTTGGGAGGAGGGTGCGATACAGCGTGATCGTGAGCGGCGTATTTTCAGTGACCCGAGCAAGATCCATGGCATCAAGCATGCCGGCAAGCATTTCCAGGTTCCGGGCATTCACCTCTGCGAGCCGTCTCCACAGCGCACTCCGGTGCTGTATCAGGCGGGGGCCTCCAGCCGTGGCAAGCAGTTCGCGGCGGAGCATGCTGAATGTGTGTTTGTTGCATCTCCGTCGAAAATCTTGCTGAAGAAGACCGTGGCGGACATTCGTCGGCGTGCTGCCGAAGCCGGTCGCGATCCGCGCAAGGTGCTGGTCTTCAACCTGCTGACGGTGATCGTCGGCGAAACTGATGCCCAGGCCCAGGCCAAGTGGCAGGACTACAAGTCGTACACCAGTTATGAAGGCGCTTTGGCCCTGATTTCGGGCTGGACCGGCATCGACTTTTCCGAGTACCAACCGGATCAGGTCCTCAAGCACATCCATACCAACGCTATTCAGTCGGCGGTCGAAACGTTCTCCACGGCCGACCCGAACAAGCAATGGACCGTAAAAGAGTTGGCCGACTGGGTGGGCATTGGCGGCTTTGGCCCGCTGTTGGTGGGCAGTGCGCAAACGGTGGCGGATGAGTTGCAGGCATGGGTTGAGGAAACCGACGTGGATGGTTTCAACCTGGCCTATGCCCTGGCTCACGAAACCTTCGCCGATGTGGTCGAACTGTTGGTGCCCGAGTTGCAGAAGCGCGGTGTCTACAAGACGGAGTACGCCCCTGGCACCCTGCGCGAAAAACTCTTCGGCGAAGGCCCGCGCTTGCCGCAGAACCATCCTGCTGCCGATTACCGCGATCTCGCCGCGCTGGCGGCACGTGAAGAAGACGCTTCAGTACTGGCCTGATCCCGGCGGGATAACAGGCCACGATGATTGAGCCGCCCCCTCGTCGATGTGACGAGGGGGCGTTTGCATTAGCCCTGTTTAGCACCCCCACCGATCTGCCAGACATACGGTGGTTCGGTGCCGTTGATCTCCCAGTCACCGATGATCCGTTCCTTGTAGATCAGCGGGTTGTGCGAGGCGGCGGTGCGGGCGTTGCGCCAATGACGGTCGAGCAGTTTGCTGGTGCTGGTGGCTGAAGCGCTGAGGGCGTTGAACAGGTCGCTGGTGGCGCGCAGGACCAGCTCGGCAATGACGACCTGGCCTTGAGCCGACTCCAGCTCGGCGGCGATGTTGGCTGCGCGCTCAGCTTCAGCATCATTGCCAAAGTGGCTCTCGTAGGCGCGCTGCGCGGCAGCGGCAGCACGCAGTGCCGTGGCTTCGGCGGCATAGGCCTGGGCCGAAGCCTTGCCGACCACCTGCTGAACCTGGGCATCGTCACTGGCCGCTGCAGCATTGCCCGTGCTGAAAATGCGCGTGCGTTTGCGCACTTCTTCGGCGATGTCGCGTACGGCTGCGCGACCGGAGCCCGCCAGTACCGCCAGCAGTACCAACTGATAGAACGCTGTCTGGTACTTGAAGCGGGTGGCGAAGTCGAACAGGTTTTCGTCTTCGACCACAACGTTATCGAACACCGAGGTGCCGCTGCCAGTGGTGCGCTGGCCAAAACCGTCCCAGTCGTCGCTGAGGGTAATGCCGGGTTGCTGGACACGAACCGCAGCGATTACATCGCCGCCAGTGTCGTCACGTTGGGCATAGAGGTCGATCCAGTCGGCAAAGATACTGCCGGTGCTGTAGTACTTGGTGCCATTGACCCGCCACTGATCGCCTTGGCGCGAGACACGGGTAATCACCTGTCCCAGTTTTACGGCACCTACTTCGGTCCAGGCATTACCCACCAGGTCACCGTCCAGAAAACGTTTGAACCAGACGTCCTGTGGCGTGTTGGCGTGAGCGTTGAGGCGATCTTCGACAAAGGCGAAGTGGCCGCGCAGGGCTTGCGGCAGGTTGGAGTCGGCTTCGGCCAGTTCGATCAGCAGTTGGAACAATTGTGGCAATGAGGCGCCGGCGCCGCCGTATTGCACCGGTACGCGCACGGCGCCAAAGCCGGCTTCCTTGAGCCATTTCACCGGCTCATAGGGCAGGCTGCGGGTGCGCTCGCGTTCGAGGGCGCCGGCGGCGATGCGGGTGAAAATCGGCCGGAATCGCGCGGCCAGTTGTTCATAGTCGGTTCCGGTGGAGAGGGGGTGCGGAATGTGCTGTTGCTGGGCAGTCATGCTGTCGCTCCTGTGAGGGCATTAAACAAAGCCGCGAACCGGTCTGGTCGCTGTCCTACGGTGTAATGCACAGGCCATGCCCAGCATGGAAGGGCCCGTAATCCGTGGTGTCTGGCACGTTCTGGCTGCTTTCTGATGTCGGCTGGCGGGCACGTTGTGGAACTGCTGCTGCCCAGGCAACAGCTGCGTCAGGAGGCTGTGCAGGCATGTCGGCAATGGCCTGCTGCGCGCAAGTGTTTGCCCGGCAACAGATGATCAGCAGCTTGCCTGCTGCGGTACATCGAGCGATGTTGGCCGTTTTCAATTAAGTCATTGAAATATAAGTAATTAATGCAGTGGCACAGTTGCTGCTATAGCCCTTGTGTGGATGCCGCGGTGGCATGTCCAGGCAGGGGTCGATCAATGAGCAGAATACTGAAAGTCGTCGCAGTCTCGGGGAGCGTGCAACAGCCCTCACGCACCTTGGTGCTGCTTAACGCGCTGGTGGCAGAGCTGGCGCAACAGGTGCCCATTGAGCTGCAACTGATTGAGCTGGCCAAGGTCGGCCCGCAATTCGCCGGTGTGTTGCGCCGTGAAGATTTGCCCGCCGCGGTACAGGCAGACCTGCAGGCCATCGAAAGCGCCGATTTGCTGATTGCGGCAACCCCGGTGTACCGCGCGTCCTATACCGGCCTTTTCAAGCACCTGTTCGACTTTGTTCATCACGAGGCCTTGAAGCAGGTCCCCGTGCTGTTGGCCGCCACCGGTGGTTCGGAGCGCCATGCCCTGATCATCGACCATCAGCTACGACCGTTGTTCGGCTTTTTCCAGGCGCTCAGCCTGCCAGTTGGCGTGTACGCCGCAGAAGCCGATTTCGATAACTACCACATCAGTAACACGCAGCTGCGCGAGCGTATCGAGCGGGCGGTCGAGGCTGCGGTCGCAAGCCTCGGCCCACGTTTTCAGCGCAACGCCAGCGCAGCCTGATTCAGCCCTTTCAACTCAATGGAGTACCTGCAATGAGCCAAGAACAGATCAAGTTTGCCTATTGGGTGCCTAACGTCAGCGGTGGTCTGGTGGTCAGCAAGATCGAACAGCGCACCAGCTGGGACATCGACTACAACCGCAAGCTCGCGCAAATCGCCGAGAACGCCGGCTTCGAATATGCGCTGTCGCAAATCCGCTTCACCGCCGGTTATGGCGCGGAGTACCAGCATGAATCGGTCACCTTCAGCCATGCACTGCTCGCCGCCACCACGCGCCTGAAGGTGATTGCTGCGGTATTGCCAGGGCCTTGGACTCCGGCGTTGTTGGCCAAGCAGATTGCGACCATCGACCACCTGACGGGTGGGCGGGTGGCCATCAACGTGGTGTCGGGCTGGTTCAAGGGTGAGTTCACCGCGATCGGCGAACCGTGGCTGGAACACGATGAACGCTACCGTCGTTCGGAAGAGTTCATCACTGCACTGAAAGGTATCTGGACCACCGACAACTTCACCCAGCGCGGTGACTTCTATCGCTTCCATAACTACACCTTGCGGCCCAAGCCACTGCAGCAGCATCCAGAGATCTTCCAGGGTGGCAGCTCGCGGGCCGCTCGCGATATGGCGGCACGGGTGTCTGACTGGTACTTCACCAACGGCAATACCGTCGAAGGCATCAAGGCTCAGGTGGATGACATCAAGGCCAAGGCTGCGGCGAACAACCATACGGTCAAGGTCGGTGTGAACGCATTCATCATCGCCCGCGACACCGAGGAAGAGGCCCGCGCGGTACTCGCCGAGATCATCGACAAGGCCGATCCGGAAGCGGTCAACGCCTTTGGCGATGCGGCGCGGCAAGCCGGCAAGGCCAGCCCGGAAGGCGAAGGCAACTGGGCCAAGTCCAGTTTCGAGGACCTGGTGCAGTACAACGATGGCTTCAAGACCAACCTGATTGGTACGCCGCAACAGATCGCCGAACGCATCGTCGCCCTGAAAGCCGTGGGGGTGGATCTGGTGTTGGGTGGTTTCCTGCACTTCCAGGAGGAAGTCGAGTACTTCGGGCGCAAGGTACTGCCATTGGTCCGTGAACTGGAAGCCCGGCGTTTGGTCGACAAGGCCGTAGCCTGAGGCGGGAGTCGTTATGGTTCAGTTTGCGCAACACAGCCCTGATGCCCCTGGCACCTTGCCTGAATGGTTGCAGCGACAGGCAGCTGACCACGGTACACGTCTGGCCCTGCGACACAAGCATCTGGGTGTCTGGCAGGTGCGTACCTGGCAGCAGTTGGCGGATGAAGTCCGTCGCTTGGCCTCGGCGCTTCAACTGCGTGGTTTTACCGAGGCGAACACCCTTGTGGTGTTGAGCCGTCCACGCCCGGAAGCCCTGATCGCGGCACTCGCTGCGCAATGGTTGGGCGGTGTTGCGGTGTTGTTCGATCCGTTGCAGGGCGGTGCTGCTCAGGTTGAGTTGTTGCGTGAGCTGAACCCGGGTTACTTCTTTGCTGAAGGCGCTGAGGAACTGGCGCAGGTCGGTGCGGCGAATCTGAATGCTGCTCTGCTGTTTTATGCCGATGGTCGAGGCTTGGCCGCCGAGTATGCAGAAACAGCGCTCGATTATGCCGTGCTTGTGGCACGGGCGGCCGACCCGGCGCTCAAGCTGAAGGCGCGCACGGAGCGCAGCGCTTTCATTTTCTACCGTTTGCATGAGGGCCAGCACATCGAATTGCAGCGCATCAGCCATGCAGAGCTGGTGCGCGAAGGGGCGCGTCTGGTACAGCTTGAACACCTTGGGCCGGGCGAGGAAGCACTGGCTGCCCGGGCCTTTGCCGCCAGTGGTCAGGCGCGCTACTTGCTGGCGCCGTGGCTGATTGCCGGGTTTCGCCTGAACTTCCCCGAGAGCCTGCACACCCGTGACCGCGATCGCCGTGAGCTGGGGCCAACCTTGGTGGCCGGGACCCGGGAGACCTATGGCCGCTTGTACCAGGAGGTGCTGGCACGCCTGCCGGATGAGGGCACCTGGCAGCGGCGGCTGGTGGATTGGGCGCTGGCGGCGCAGCCGGGCGTACTCAGGCGTGTGCTCGGTTACTGGCTGGTGAGGCGTGCGCTGCGCGACATCCTTGGCTTCAGCCGCATACAGGCACCGTTGTTGGTCGGGGAGCCGTTGGCAGAACCGGCGCAGGCCTTTTTTGCCGCGCTGGACATTCGTGTGCGGACCTGGCCAGACCCCGCACGTTGGCAGGTGGCGCCGAGTGAGCCTGCCAGCCGTATCAGTGGTTGGATTGACGACCATCCACAATTGGCTTGATGAGGAGAGCGAACGATGTCCACAAGCCACTCTGCTGTTCCGGCGCCGCTACTGGCGCTGGACAATATTTCCCTGTCCTTCAAGGGCGTCAAGGCGGTTACCGGCATCAGCTTTTCGGTCGCGCCCGGTGAGATCTGCGCCTTGATCGGGCCTAACGGTGCCGGCAAGAGTTCGTTGTTGAATGTGATCAACGGTGTGTACCAGGCACAGGAAGGCCACATTCATTTTGCCGGCCAGGTGCGGCGCCGCATGCGTCCTCACGACGCGGCGCAACGCGGTATCGCCCGGACCTTTCAGAACATCGCGCTGTTCAAGGGCATGACGGTACTCGACAACGTCCTGACCGGGCGCAACCTGAAACGGCGTAGCACTTGGTTGGAGCAAGTGCTGCGGGTGGGGCGAGTCGCGGCTGAAGATGACCTTCAGCGCGCTGCGGCAGAACGGGTCATTGCGTTTCTGCAGATCCAGCCGTGGCGTGATGCGATTGTCGGCACCTTGCCCTACGGCTTGCAAAAGCGGGTTGAGTTGGCCCGTGCCTTGGCCGCAGAACCTACCTTGCTGTTGCTGGATGAGCCAATGGCCGGAATGAATGCCGAAGAGAAGGCGCAGATGAGCCGTTTCATCGTCGATATCAACCGCGAATTCGGTACCACCGTGGTCTTGATCGAACATGACATCGGCGTGGTCATGGGCATTTCGCACCATGTAGTGGTGCTGGACTACGGCCGCAAGATTGGCGATGGCCCGCCGGATCAGGTCCGGCAAGACCCTGAGGTCATTGCTGCTTACCTCGGTACCCGACACTAACGCGCGTTCACGTGTTTGCCGTCCTGCGTTGGGCGGTTGGCTTCGTATTGCCCGAAAAGCAGGAAACGACATGGATTTTTTCTTTGAAGTACTGATCGGCGGTTTGCTGGCCGGAGTGATGTATGCCCTGGTGGCCATCGGGTTTGTACTGATCTACAAGGCCTCCGGCGTGTTCAATTTCGCTCAGGGCGCGATGGTGCTGTTCTCCGCGCTGACCTTTGTCAGTTTGCTGGAGCGCGGGTTGCCGTTCTGGTTGGCGTTTGTGGTGACCCTGGCGGCGATGGTGCTGTTGGCCCTGGCTGTTGAGCGGGTGGTGCTGCGGCCGTTGGTCAACCGCTCACCGATCACCTTGTTCATGGCCACGCTTGGCCTGTCGTACATGATCGAAGGTTTTGCCCAGGCGCTGTGGGGCGCGCAGGTGCACGGCCTTGACCTGGGTATCAGTGATGAGCCGTTGGCGTTGGGCGGCATGTTGCTGTCTTCGTTCGACCTGTTTGCGGCAGCCACGGCAGCGCTGCTGGTACTGGTGCTGTCATTGCTGTTCAGCAAGACCCGTATTGGCCTGTCGTTGCGGGCCGTGGCCGACGATCCCGTCGCAGCCTTGGCCGTGGGCATTCGCTTGCAGCACATCTGGGCCGTGGTGTGGGCCGTGGCAGGGTTTGTCGGCCTGGTCGCCGGGCTGCTCTGGGGCGCTCGCCTGGGCGTGCAGTTCTCCCTTTCGCTCATCGTGCTCAAGGCCTTGCCGGTGTTGATCATTGGCGGGTTCACCTCGATCAGTGGGGCGATTGTCGGCGGCTTGATCATCGGCGCCAGCGAGAAACTTGCCGAGGTCTACCTCGGGCCGTTCGTGGGCGGGGGGATCGAAAACTGGTTCCCCTATGTCCTGGCGTTGCTGTTTTTGCTGGTGCGTCCAGCCGGATTGTTTGGCGAACGTGCCATTGAGCGGGTTTGAGGGAGAGTGCCATGTTGTACAACGAAGCCGGTCAGTTCAGTACCCGTTACGCCCAGGATCGTCGAGTGTTCCGCTTGCGTCAGGATCGCCACGCATTGCTGGCGCTGCTGCTGTTTGCCTTTGTGGCGGTGCCTTACCTGGGCAATGACTACTGGTTCAGTGCCATCCTGATTCCTTTTCTGGTGTTGTCGCTGGCCGGGCTTGGGCTGAATTTGCTGACGGGCTATGCCGGGCAACTCTCCCTCGGTTCGGCGGCCTTCATGGCGGTAGGGGCCTTTGCTACCTACAACATCGAACTGCGAGTACCGGGTTTGCCGCTACTGCTGAGCCTTGTGCTGGGCGGCGTTTGTGCGGCCCTGACGGCGTTGCTGTTCGGTTTGCCCAGCCTTCGCATCAAGGGCTTCTACTTGCTGGTGTCTACCCTGGCTGCGCAGTTCTTCGTGCAATGGGCGTTGACCAAGTTCAGCTGGTTTTCCAATGACAGCGCCTCAGGGGTGATCAGTGCGCCGCCGCTGCACCTCATGGGGGTCGATTTCAGTTCGCCAGCGGGCCGTTACCTGTTCACGCTTGGGGTGGTCGTGGTGCTGTTCTGGCTGGGCAAAAACCTGGTGCGCAGTGAGTTGGGGCGTAACTGGATGGCGGTGCGCGACATGGACACTGCCGCTGCAGTCATCGGTATTCCGTTGCTCAAGACCAAGCTGCTGGCCTTTGCCATCAGCGGCTTTTTCCTCGGCATTGCCGGCGCACTGTGGGCCTTCACCTACCTGGGTACGGTAGAGCCGCATGGCTTCGACCTGAACCGCTCATTCCAGGTGCTGTTCATCATCATTATCGGTGGCCTGGGCAGCTTGCTCGGCAACTTCCTCGGTGCAGCGTTCATCGTGCTGTTCCCGATCCTGCTCTCGAACCTGGCCGGGCTGTTGCCTGCGGGCCTGATCGATGCCGGGCAGGTCGAGAACCTGCAAAAGATGGTGTTCGGCGCACTGATCATCCTTTTCCTGATCAAGGAACCAGAGGGGCTGGCGCGCCTCTGGCAACGCTTTCGCGAGCGCGCACGGCGATGGCCGCTGCGCTACTGAGCGAATCCCAGCAGGCGGAGCGTGCTCCGCAGTTCACCCTTCAGGCGCAAGCCATAGCTCAACGATTCGACAAGGAAACACGCGATGTTCAAACGATCTTTGCTCAGCAGCCTCGCGCTGGCCGTGAGCTTGAGTGCCACTGCCTTCATCGCCAAGGCCGATGGCGAGCAGTACTTCCCGCTGCAAAGCTACCGTGTTGGCCCTTACGCGGCAGGCGGTACCGGGTTCTTTGGCGGGTTTATCGATTACCTCAAGTACGTCAACGCCAATGGTGGGGTCAATGGCGTCAAGTTGACCTGGAGCGAGTGCGAAACCGAGTACGTGGTGGAGAAGGGCGTTGAGTGCTACGAACGCCTGAAGAACGGTTTGAACGGGGCGCCGGCCGCTGCGACCAACCCGCTCTCGGTAGGTATTGCCTACGCCACCCTGGACCGCTCGACGGCAGACAAATTGCCCTTGATCACCATTAACCACGGGCGCACGGACTCTACCGATGGCAGCGTGTTCCCCTATGCCTTCCCGTTGCAACTGAACCCGTATTCCGAAGTGTCGGCGATCATCAACTACATCGGCCAGCAGTCGGGTGGCCTGGACAAGTTGAGTGGCAAGAAGATCGTCACGCTCTACCATGGTTCTCCCTATGGCAAGGAAACCAATGAGGTGCTGCAGGCGTTGGCCGACAAGTATGGCTTTACCCTGACCTTGCTGGAGGTGCCGCACCCTGGCAACGAACAGCAATCGCAGTGGCTGAACATCCGTCGCGCCAAGCCGGACTGGGTCATTCTGCGAGGCTGGGGTGTCATGAACCCGGTTGCCTTGAAGAGCGCGCAGAAGGTCGGCTTCCCGGCAGACCGAATCATCGGCAACATCTGGAGTAACTCCGAGGAAGACGCCGCACCGGCAGGGGCTGCAGCCAAGGGCTTTATCTCGATTACCACGCACCCGTCCGGGACCACGTTCCCGGTGACGCAAGGGATCAAGAAGGACGTTATCGATGCCGGTCATGGCGACCTTGCCGATCCAAAACGCTTCGGTACCGTCTACTACAACCTGGGTGTGGTGAACGGCATTCTCAACGTCGAGGCGGTACGCCTGGCGCAGGAAAAGTACGGCCACAAGCCGTTGAGCGGCGAGCAGGTGCGCTGGGGCTTTGAGCACCTGAAGCTGGATGAGGCGCGGCTCAAGGAACTCGGCGCGCTAGGCCTGGTGCAACCCCTGCAACTGTCCTGCTCCGACCATGAGGGCGGCGGTGCCGTGCGCTTCCAGCAGTGGGATGGGGAGAAGTGGAACCTGATCAGCGATTGGGTGCAGGCCGACCGCGCACTGCTGCGGCCAATCATCGAAGCTTCTGCACAAAAGTACGCGAAGGAGAAAGGCATCACCCCGCGCGACTGCAGCAAAGACTCCTGATGCTGCCTCGACACCGGGGCACATGGGCCCCGGTGTTGTTCCGATAGCGTTGTCCCGGTGTTGTCTGGGGCAACGACCGGGTAGCCGTTGATGAACCGCTGCAAGGACGCGAGGCCACCACCCTAGGAGTAGAACGTCGGGGTTGGCAGTTGAGCATTCAGCGCCCAGTCACCCAGCTCTTGCAGTTTGTAGTCCACAGGATCATGCAGAGACTGTGTGCGCAGGTTGCGCCAGTAGCGGTCGAGGCGCAGGGCCGCGTGGGTGGAACGAGCACCGGTCACTTCAAACAAGCGGCTGGTCAGGTCCAGGCCGATGCGTGTTGCTGCCACTTTGGCGGTTGCGATGGCGACGGCCAGTTCACCGCGTTCTTCGCTATGCAGTTGATGCTCCTTGTGCCAGGCCTGATCGAGCAGCGCGTTCGCCCGTTCGGTGAGCAATCGCACGCTTTCCAGGCCGACCCAGAACTCGCCATAGTGGCCGAGGATGTAAGGGTCTTCGTTGGCGTGTTCAACCTTGGCCTTGAACCACGGGCGGGTTTCCTTGAGGGTGTAGTTGCGGGCTTCGGCGAAGGCGCCTTCGGCAATGCCAAGGAACATGTTGACGAAGGTGAGCTGCGCGATCAGCGGGCGCAGGCAGGCGAAGGGCGTACTCAAGGGGCCGGGTTCGAGCAGCAACTCGTTTTCCTCGACCCGTACCCGTTCAAAGGTCGCACTGCCACTGTCGGTTTGCCGTTGACCAATGTTGTCCCAGTCTCCGTGCAGGGTGATGCCGGTGCGCCCGCTTGGGATGGCGGCAATCAGCAGTTTGCCCTGGGTGGACTCATCCAGCGCCGAGGCAATCAGCATTTCCGAGTCGGCCGAGCCCGAGCAAAAGCTTTTACGCCCCGAGAACTCACGCCAACCGGCGAGTTTTTTCGAGACGGTACGGGTATCCAGCGGGTTGAGGGCGTTGCCCCAGAACCAGTTGTTGCGTGCTGTCAGCTCGAACCACGGTTGCCATTGGTCTGGCCGGGAGAACAAGCGCACAGTAGCCAGCATCAGGTGCTGGAAGCCAAAGACGTGAGCGATCGAGCTGTCGACCTTGGCAAATTCGCGAACGATGTTCAGCGTCTCTGTCCAGTTGGCGCCCAGGCCGCCGTATTGCGTCGGAATGATCAAGCCCAGCAAGCCGCTTTGGCGCAGCGCATCGCGCTCGGCTTTCGGTGTGCCGCCGAGGCGGTCACGTTCCGCGGCGCTTTCGGCGAAGGTGCTGGCCAGCGCTTGGGCAATCTGCAGTGGCGTCAGGCGTGCGGATTGATGAATAGCAGTCACAGGCTGTCCTCATCGGGGGGGTAGGGGGGCTTGAGGCGCGTCCATCAGGCTGGTTGCGCTGTTGCCTGGGTGGGCAGCACGTCGTTGGCGATCATTTCGCCAAAGGGGCCTGAGAGGTTGGTGACACCGCGGCCTGCCAGGCTCGCATAGGGTTCCGGCAGCAGCGGAAAGACCAGTTCGGCAAAGCGATAGGCCTCTTCCAGGTGTGGGTAGCCGGAGAAGATGAAGCTCTCGATGCCGAGGTCGGCATATTCCTTGATCAGCCCGGCCACTTGTTGCGGGTCACCGACCAGGGCCGTGCCTGCACCACCACGCACCAGGCCGACGCCCGCCCAGAGGTTCGGGTAGATCTCCAGTTGGTCACGCCGACCACCATGCAGCGCGGCCATGCGCCGTTGCCCCTCGGAATCGAAACGCGAGAAGGACTGCTGCGCGGCGGCAATGGTTTCGTCGCTGATGTTGGCGATCAGCTTGTCAGCGGCTTGCCAGGCTTGTTCGGCAGTCTCGCGGACAATCACATGCAAGCGAATGCCGAACTTCACGGTGCGCCCGTGTTTGGCTGCGCGGGCACGGACATCGGCGATCTTTTCGGCGACAGCCGCCGGTGGTTCGCCCCAGGTCAGGTAGACATCCACCTGCTCGGCGGCCAGCTCGTGGGCTGCATCGGAAGAACCGCCGAAATACAGCGGTGGATAGGGTTTTTGCACGGGAGGGTAGAGCGCCTTGGCGTTTTGTACTTGCAGGTGCTTGCCGTCATAGTCCACGGCTTCGCCCTGCAGCACGCGCCGCCAGATATGCAGGAACTCGCCACTGGCCTCATAGCGTTCACTGTGGCTGAGATGCAGGCCGTCTCCACGGTTTTCGTCCGGGTCACCGCCGGTTACCACGTTGATCAACAGGCGGCCTGCGGACAAGCGATCAAGGGTCGCGGCCATGCGTGCAGAGACCGTCGGCGAAATGATCCCGGGGCGGATCGCTACCAGGTAACGCAGGCGTTCGGTCAGCGGTACCAGGGCAGAGGCCACCACCCAGGAGTCCTCGCAAGAGCGTCCGGTGGGTATCAGTACACCGTAGTAACCGAGGCTGTCGGCGGCCTGGGCCACCTGTTTGAGGTAGGGCAGGGTGACGGGGCGGGCGCCCTGACTGGTACCCAGCAAATGACCGTCGCCGTGGGTGGGCAGAAACCAGAAAACATTCATGTCGGCGCCTCAGGCAATTTTACGTAGAACAGCGCGGTGGCCGTTGAGCTGCTCGGCGGCTTTTTCCCCGGCCAGGCGGATACGAGCCTGCAGGGCCGTGCTGGTGATCTGGTAGTTGCTGAAATCGGCTTCGGCGGCGTAGACCCCGATCGGCAGGGTGACCGACTGGAAGAAGCTGAACAGGGGGCGAAGTTGGTGGTCGATGACCAGCGCATGGCGTTCGCTGCCACCGGTTGCGGCGAGCAGTACTGGCGTATCAATCAAGGCATCCTGGCCAATCAGATCGAACAGGTGCTTGAACTGGCCGGGGTAGGTGCCACGGTAGACGGGGGCCGCGACGATCAGCAGGTCGGCGGACTCGATTGCGCGCAGCTCATGCTCTACGGTTTCCGGCAGCTCTTTACGCGAGAGCGCGCCACCCAGTGGGCGGACGATATCCCCCAGTTCAATGACCTTGCTCTCGATGGGCAGTTGTTGCGCCAGTTCAGCCAGGATGGCCTGGGTCAGAACCAGTGTGCGCGAAGGGCGGAACGTGCCACCGGAAACGGCGACGACTTTGATTGGAGTGCTCATGGCTACAGGCCCGTTGCTGTTGAAGGTACAGGGGCAGGAGCAAGAGTTGTTCCATGTGTGAAAAGTCTTTATTTATCAGATTGTTATGAGCTTTTTGCGGGGTACTCAAGTGTTGCTTGAAGTGCGCCCTGTTGAATGGCTGTTGCTGGGGCAACAGTTTCGCTGCTGTTGTTGGCGCAACAGTGGCTGCGCGGGCGGCTGCAGTATGAGGTGTGAAGCCACTGAATTTTTACGGATTCTTTACGCGTCTGTGTGCTGCGCTATAACGATACTTGCGCGCGCCATTCAGTCAGAGCCCGTACATGTCACTTGCCAGAATCCGCTTGATTGGTTTCATCCTCGGTGTCTTCCTCATCACCCTTGCGGTGAGCATGACGATCCCTCTGTTCACCTTGATGCTTTATGAGCAGCAGGACGGGCTTTCTGCATTTGTCCGTTCAGGTGTCATCACCTTTCTCACCGGTATTGCGCTGGTCGCACAAGGGCGTCCCGAGGACGCTCATTTACGCCCGCGAGACATGTATTTGCTGACGACGGCCAGTTGGGTCGTGGTCTGTACCTTTGCGGCGCTGCCGATGGTGTTCATACGGGATATCAGCTACACGGATGCGTTTTTTGAAACGATGTCGGGTATCACCACCACCGGCTCGACCGTGCTGACCGGGCTGGACACCGCGTCCCCGGGCTTGCTGATCTGGCGCTCGATGTTGCATTGGTTGGGCGGCATCGGTTTTATCGGTATGGCGGTAGCGATTCTGCCGTTGCTGCGCGTCGGGGGGATGCGCTTGTTCCAGACCGAGTCGTCGGACTGGTCGGACAAAGTGCTGCCACGCTCCCATGTCATGGCGAAATACATTCTGCTGGTCTATGTCGTGTTGACCGGGATTGGCTACCTGGCGTTCTGGTGGGCGGGGATGACGCCGTTCGAGGCGATCAACCACTCAATGTCGCTGATATCCACCGGTGGCTTCTCGACCTCGGACAGTTCGTTGGCGCACTGGTCGCAGCCGGCCATTCACTGGGTCGCGGTAGGGGTGATGATCCTCGGCAGCTTGCCCTTTACGTTGTATGTGGCGGTGCTACGGGGCAATAGAGGCGCCTTGTTCAAGGATCATCAGGTGCGTGGCTTCATTGGCTTTCTGGTGTTGACCTGGCTGCTGGTCGGCACCTGGCTGCATTTCAACGGGCCATACGGGTGGTGGGAGGCGGTGCGCCTGGTGGCGGTCAACGTCACATCAGTGGTCACTACAACGGGCGTTGCGCTGGGTGACTACACCCTGTGGGGCACATTTTCGGTGTTGTTTTTCTTCTACCTGACGTTCGTCGGTGGTTGTTCGGGGTCAACCGCCGGTGGTTTGAAGATCTTTCGTTTTCAGGTCGCCGGCCAGTTACTGCATGGCAGCCTGTCGCAACTGATTCACCCGCGCGCAACGATTCGCAGCAAGTACAACGGCCATCCGCTGGATGAAGACATTGTGCGTTCGCTGCTGACCTTCTGCTTTTTCTTTACCACCACCATCGCCGCCATTGCGCTGGGGCTGGCCCTGATCGGCCTGGACTGGACCATTGCACTGACCGGTGCGGCGACGGCCGTCTGCAATGTGGGGCCGGGGTTGGGGCCGGTGATCGGGCCGGTCGGTAACTTCTCCTCACTGCCCGATGCTGCGAAGTGGCTGCTGACCGTCGGCATGCTGCTGGGGCGTCTGGAAATCCTCACCGTTCTGGTGCTGTTCACACCGTCGTTCTGGCGCTTCTAGAAACGCGGGGCGCTGCCAAGCCTCAGCCCCCATCTGGGGGCTGAATCAGATATACTCCGCGCCCCTAAAATGGGGCAGCGCTGTTTAGCGATAAGCCTGTCTGCTTGCTGTTGCTGGCGTTAACGCCTGGACAGGGCCATATCGACCGCCGCGATCAGCTTTCCCAGGTCTTTTGGGGGGGCTTTGTGTACGACGTTGAACAGATAGGCTCTTTGCTCGTCTTCATCGCCCAACTCCGAGAAAAAAGCTTTCAGCTTTATACCCAGCACTTCGGCAAATTTGAACAGTGCTTCAACGCTTGGGGTGTAGGAGCCGGTTTCAAAGCGGCTGATGGTTTTGGGATCAAAACCGGTTTTCTCGCCGAATTCAGCCTGAGTAAGCCCTGCCACCTTGCGGTAGCGCTTTATGGCTGAACCCAAACCTGAAATTGTCATCGCTTAATTCCCATTTAGAATCAAGAACTTAACGGTATTTGGTCGAGCTAGGCAACGCCAGATTCTGTAACATTACTGTCATAAACGTGATGTAATTCGTAGAATTGGATTGTCAGACAAGAGTCTGAATGCCTGGTTCAACATGGACTGGATCCAGGATTACGACCGCCACTAACGGAGTTCTAACGTGCGTCTCAATTTGCCGGTAACCTCTGTCGAACAGACGTTTCCGGAACATCAACGCCTTGTTTCCGCAACCGATACCACCAGTAAGATCACTTACTGCAATGCCGAATTCGCCGCCATGAGCGGCTTCAGTCAGGCAGAACTTATCGGTAGTACCCACAACCTTGTACGTCACCCGGACATGCCGCCAGAGGTGTTCCAGCAGATGTGGCAGTACCTCAAGGCCGGCCAGAGCTGGATGGGGATCGTCAAGAACCGCTGCAAGAACGGCAACTTCTACTGGGTCAGTGCCTACGTCACGCCGGTGCTCGAGGACGGGCGCCTGGTGGGGTATGAGTCTGTGCGGGTCAAGCCAACCCGCGAGCAGGTGCAGCGTGCCGAGACGCTGTATGCGCGTTTGCGTGAAGGCAAGCCCGCCGTGCCAGTGCTGCGCCGCGCTGCGGTGATCGGCAAGGTACTGGCGTTGCCGGTGCTGGCTGCCGGGGTTTCCATTGTGCTAAACCAGGCCGCTCCCGGTCTGCTTGGCCAGGGCGCCACGCTTGGGCTTTTCGGGCTGGTTGGTCTCTATGGCCACAGCCGCCTTGGGCGCGAGCTTAAACAGATCGTGCAGTCTACGCCCAATACCTTTGCTGACCCGATCGTTGCAATGACCTACACCGATGCCGTGGGGCCGAGTGCTCAACTGCAGATGATCCTGATCAGTGAAGAGGCGCGGTTGAAAACAGCCCTCACACGCTTGAGCGATCTGGCCAGGCAGATGGCTGAGGCAGCGACCGATTCCAGTCGGTTGTCCAGCAGCACGGAGTCGGCGTTGCTCGAACAGCGTGCCGAAACCGACATGACGGCAGCGGCGATGACTGAGATGGCCGCGTCCATCGCTGAGGTCGCCCAGCATGTGCAGCAAACGGCAGGCGAAGCGCAAACCGCCAACCTCCTGGCCGATCAGGGCAGTCAGGTGGCCGGTACTACCCGCGAAGCGATCCAGTTGCTGGCCAGTACGGTCACCCAGATCAACCAGGCAGTCGGAAACCTGGCCGGGCAGACCCAGGACATCATGATGGCTGCGAGCGTGATCCGCTCGATTGCCGAACAGACCAACCTGTTGGCGCTCAACGCTGCCATTGAGGCCGCTCGGGCCGGCGAGCAAGGGCGCGGTTTTGCGGTGGTGGCTGACGAAGTGCGGGCATTGGCCGGCAAGACCCGTCAGTCGACCCTGCAAATTCAGGGCGTCATTGAAAGCCTTCGTACGGGTGCGGAGGAGGCCGTGAGCATCGCCAACCTGGGTATTCAGGAAGCAGAGCAGGGGGTTGCGCAGGTGCTGGAAGCACAGCGTGCCTTGCAAGGTATCCGCGAAGCCGTAGAGCGTATCAGTGACATGAGCCATCAGATGGCTGCTGCTTCTCAGGAACAGTCAAATGTCGCCGAAGATGTCTCGCGGCAGATCAATACGGTGGCCAGCACGGTGCAGAAAACCGCGCAGAATGCCAATGCTGCGGCGACACGGGGCGGTGAATTGGAGCGCATTTCTTCGAGCCTGCGCGCTCTGGTCGAGCGATTCAATCGATAGCCGGCAGAGTGCAGAGGACGTCATGGACGATAACTACCGCGCGGCCGTCGATGCGGCCGCGATTTTTTCCGAAACCGATTTGACGGGTCGGATTACCTACGTAAACCAACAGTTTTGCAGCATTTCCGGTTACAGCCGCGAAGAGCTGCTTGGGGCCAATCACCGCATCCTCAATTCGGGCCTGCATGATCCGGAGTTTTTCCAGGAGATGTGGCGGTCCCTGGTGATGGGCAAGGTCTGGAAAGGCGAGATCTGCAACCGCGCCAAGGATGGCTCGTTGTACTGGGTCGACAGTACCATGGTGCCATTGATGGACCCGTTGAGCGGGAAGGTACGCAAGTATGTCTCGATTCGTTTCGATGTCAGCGAGAAGCGCCAGTTGCTGCGCACCCTGCAATGGCGGGTCAGCCACGATGTGCTCACCGGTTTGCCCAACCGAGCCTACCTGTCTGACCTGTTGACCCAGGCACTGGATTTTTCCCGGCAAGAGGGCACGCAGCTGGCAGTGTGCATGCTTGATCTGGATGGCTTCAAGGCAGTCAACGATGGCTATGGTCATGCCAGTGGCGATTTGTTGCTGGTCGAGGTGGCCGCCCGTCTCAAGGGCATCCTGCGCGGCGGTGACGCCGTGGCGCGGTTGTCAGGTGATGAGTTCGTGCTGATTCTGCGTGACGTTCACGACCACTATCGTCTGCACATTGCCCTGCAGCGTGTACTCGCCGCCGTCGCATCGCCTTACGCCATCAACGGTCAGGACTTGAGAGTCAGCGCGAGCATCGGGGTGACGCTGTTTCCGCTCGACAATGACGATGCCGACACCTTGCTGCGCCATGCCGACCAGGCCATGTATGTGGCCAAACAAAGTGGGCGTAACCGCTACCATGTGTTTGACGTCTCGCTGGACAAGGAGGTCAAGGCCACCCACCAGACCGTTGAGCGCTTGCGCCAGGCGTTGGCCAAGGGTGAGTTGTGCTTGTACTACCAGCCCAAGGTCAATATGCGCACCGGTGCGGTGATTGGCTTTGAGGCGTTGTTGCGCTGGCAGCATCCGGTCAAGGGGCTGGTGCCGCCGGCGGAGTTTTTACCGTTGGTAGAGCAGACTGACCTGATCGTCGATATCGGTGAATGGGTGATCGATCAGGCCATGGCGCAAATGCACCAATGGCAACTGCAGGGTTTCTGCTGGTCGGTGAGCGTGAACATTGCGGCCCGGCATTTCCAGCGTTCGGACTTTGTCGAGCGGTTGAAACGACTGCTGGCCCGCCACGCAGCGGTGGCGCCAAGCATGTTGGATCTGGAAATCGTCGAATCGGTGGCCATCGAGAACATTCAGCGGGTCAGCCAATGCCTGGATGCCTGTCAGGAGCTGGGTGTGCAGTTCTCCCTGGATGATTTCGGCACAGGTTACTCATCGCTGAGTTACCTCAAGCGGCTGCCAACCCAGACGATCAAGATCGATAAGTCGTTTGTTCGTGACATCCTCCACGACCAGGATGACCTGGCCTTGACCCGCGCGGTGATTAGCCTGGCGCGGGCGTTCGGCCGTCAGGTGATCGCCGAAGGCCTGGAAACGGTTGAACATGGCCAGTTGCTGATGGACTTGGGCTGCGACATGGCGCAAGGCTACTGCATTGCCCGGCCAATGCCCGCCGCCGATGTGACGCTGTGGGTCGAGGGTTATGTGCAGCCCGCGGAGTGGGCTGCATTGGCACCGCTGACGGTATAGGCGTCAGCGGTGTTGACGATGCAGGCGCCGATGGCATCGCCTGCATCGCAGGTGCCTAGAGTTGGGTTGCGGTGTTTTTCACCACGGCCAGCTCTGGGTGCGCGACCAATTTGTCGATGTGCAGTTCGTCGTTGTTCATCCAGGTCTCGGTCAGCACCCGGTAGTGCTCCATGTCCCGGCAGCGCATGCGCAGGCTGTAATCGAAGTGGCCGCTGATCAGCTGGCATTCAAAAACCTGTGGGCAAGCCCGAACGCAGGCCTCAAACGCGCGTTGCGCTGCGCGCCCGCTCTGGTTGGAGAGGGCAACCAGCACCAGCAGCGACAGCCCCGGCGAAACCATCTGCACGTCGATGATCGCGCCGTAGCCTCGAATCACGCCGCGCCTTTCCAGCTTGCGCACCCGCTCAAGGCACGGGCGGGGCGTCAGATGCACCAGTGATGAAAGCTTCTCATAGGTGATCCGCCCGTTATGGCGCAGTACATCAATGATGGCTTCATCGATCCGGTCCAGAGGGGGCGCGCAGTGGGGGCTGTTGGCCTTGTTTTCCATGCGGGTCTGCTTCACTTCAAACGGTTGGATAGAAATTGCTGCAGGCGCTCGCTCTGCGGGTGGTCGAGTATCGCGGCGCTGCCTTGTTCCTCGACCCGGCCCTGATGCAGGAACAACACCTGGCTGGACACCTTCCGGGCAAAGCCCATTTCGTGGGTGACCATGAGCATGGTACGACCTTCCTCGGCCAGCGTCTGTATGACTTTGAGTACCTCGCCCACCAGCTCTGGGTCGAGCGCCGAGGTGGGTTCATCGAAGAGGATGATTTCCGGCTCCATGGCCAGTGCGCGGGCGATGGCAACCCGCTGTTGTTGCCCGCCGGAGAGGAACGCCGGGTACTGATCGGCTGCGCGCGATGGCAGCCCGACCTTGTCCAGGTAGGCGCGAGCGCGGGCTTCGGCGTCCTGTGCGCTGACACCAAGCACACGGCGAGGGGCCAGGCAAATGTTCTCCAGCACAGTCATGTGGCTCCACAGGTTGAAGTGCTGGAACACCATGGCCAGACGCGTACGCAGGTTCTGCAATTGGGCAGGGTGCGGTGCGCGCACGCCCGCGCGACCCTGGCGCATCTCGATGGTTTGGCCATCGAGGGTAATCGCGCCCGCGTCGGGTTGTTCAAGGAAGTTGATGCAGCGCAGCATTGTACTTTTGCCCGAGCCGCTGGCACCAATCAGGCTGATGACATCGCCTTTGCGCGCTTGCAGCGAGACGCCTTTGAGTACCTGATGATCGCCGTAGTGTTTGTGCAGGTCTTCGACGGTCAGTTTGACCGCCGCTGTCTGGGCGACGTTGGCCTGACGTGCTGTCGTAAGTGGCTCAAGCAGTGGCTCGCGATGGGAAGACAAGGCGTGTGCAGAAAGGGTCATGGTTTAGCCTCGGACAGGAACAAGAAAACGCATCCAGCGGCGTTCGGCCAGGCGGAACAGCCCGACCAGCGCGAAGGACAGCAGCATGTACAGCAGGGCCGCGACACCAAAGGCCTGGAAGGTCAGGAAGGTCGCGGCATTGGCGTCACGCGCGACCTTGAGGATGTCGGCGATGGTTGCGGTGAAGGCCAGGGAGGTGGCGTGCAGCATCAGGATCAGTTCGTTGCTGTAGGCCGGCAGCGCACGGCGCAGGGCGGCTGGCAGAATCACGAACAGGTTCAGGCGCCAGCCATACAGGCCATAGGCCTGGGCCGCTTCAATTTCGCCGTGGGGGATATTGCGAATCGCCCCGGCGAAGATCTCCACGGTGTAGGCGCAGGTATTGAGGACGAAGGCCAGCAGGGTGCAGTTCAGCGCGTTGCGGAAGAACGCGTCGAGCAAGGCGTTGTCGCGAACGACCTCCAGCCCGTACAGGCCGGTGTAGCAGATCAGCAGTTGTATGTAGAGTGGTGTGCCGCGAAAGACGTAGGTGTAGAACTCCACTGGCCAGCGCAGCCAGCGCTGGCGTGAAACCCTGGCCAGGGCCAAGGGCAGCGACAGCAGGAAACCCAGGACGGTCGTCACGATAAACAACCACAGGGTCACCGCCAGCCCGGAAAAACCGGCGCCATCACTGTAGAGGTAGGCCAGGCCATATTGCTCAAGCAGTTCGATCATGATGCCAGCCCCTTGATGCCCGTGTTGTAGCGCCGTTCCAGGCGTTTAAATAGCCGGTTTGAAAGGGTTGTGATCACCAGGTAGACCAGTGCGGCGAGGATCAGGAAGTACAGGGTGTTATTGGTGGTCTTGCCGGCGTTCTGTGCGGCTTTGACCAGGTCGGCCAGGCCGATGATCGAGACCAGCGCCGTGGACTTGAGCAGTACCAGCCAGTTGTTGCCCAGCCCTGGCAGGGCGAAGCGCATCAGCTGTGGGAACAGCACCAGGCGAAAACGCTGGGCGCGGCTCAGGCCGTAGGCGGTAGCAGCCTCGAGCTGGCCTGCCGGTACGCTGAGAATGGCACCGCGAAAGTTCTCGGTGAAGTAGGCACCGTAGATGAAACCCAGGGTGATCACCCCGGCCATGAACGGGTCGATCTCGACGTAGTTCCAGCCCAGCATTTCGGTGAAATCGTTGAGCCACAATTGCAGGGTGTAGAAGATCAGCAGGATCAGTACCAGGTCCGGCACGCTGCGTATCAGCGTGGTGTAAAGCGTGGCCGGAGCGCGCAGCAGGCGTAGCGGTGAGCACTTGGCGCAGGCGCCGATCAGGCCCAGGCTCAGGCTTAATGCCAGCGACAGCAACGCCAGTTTCAGGGTCATCCAGGTCCCTTGCGCCAACAGCGGGCCAAAGCCCTGCAGGCTCAGGGCCTGCAGGCCGATTGAGTGGAGGAGGTCATTCACGGGAGAGTCTCGTCAGAAGCTGGAGTGGAGACCGCTGCGGCCAGCAGGATGGCTGGCCGCAGACAGATTTACTCGTTGTAGATATCCAGGTCGCCGACGTACTTTTTCTGGATTTCGGCGAAGGTCCCATCGGCAAGGACCTCAGCGATGCCTTTGTTCAGCAAGGCCTTCAGTTCGCTATCGTTCTTGCGCAAGCCCATGGCGATGTCCAGCGGCAAGGTGGGGTCCTTGATGGCTGGGCCGGTCTTGAAGTCGGCACCTTCGGGTTTGGCCAGGAAGTTCAGTTGGGCTTCCAGCTTGTCGGTCAGGGTGGCGTCGAGTCGGCCGTTCATCAGGTCGGCATAGTTCTGGTCCTGGGCCTGGTAGGCCTTGACCTGTGCGCCCAGCGGCGCCAGCTTGGCGCGGGCGTAGGCCTCTTGCAGAGAGCCTTGCAGCACGCCGACCTGCTTGCCCTTGAGCGATTCCGGTGTGTCGCCGAAATCAGCACCTTTGCGGGTGATCACGGATGTCGGGCTGAGGAACAGGCGGTCAGTGAAGTCGATCTGCTTCTGCCGTGCCGGGGTCACGGCCATGGAGGACATGATCGCGTCGAACTTGCGTGCACGCAGTGCTGGAATCATGCCATCGAACTCATTGTTGACCCAGGTGCACTTGACCTGCAGTTTGGCGCAAATGGCATTGCCCAGCTCAATGTCGAAGCCTTGCAGGCTGCCGTCGGCCGCTACCGATTCAAATGGCGGGTACTCAGGGTAGACACCAAAACGGATTTCTTTCCATTCTTGAGCCTGAACCGCGCTTGCGCACAGCGCAAGGAGCAACACGCTAAGGGGCTTTCTAAACGAAGTCATGAGGGTATCCCTTGGTTTTGTAATTGATTTAGGGCAGTAAAAAATCGTGAGGCTGTCTTGGTCTTGAAGTGACTCTTCGGTCTGGCCTCAGAATGCGCGATGAGCGGTTTTTTTTTGTGTCGTTTCAGCCGGCCGTGGCGACCGTAATTTGCTGTTAACGGTTGCCGTGCAGCCGATTCGGCTGTGGTGTTGCCTGTTTTGGCTTTTGCACAGCCGTTTCCGACCTGCCGCGCCTGGGCGCAGCAGGTTTGGCGGATTCAGGCGCGTTTTTTTGCCAGGGTTTCGGCAGGGTTGCGCAGCAGGGCGAAGAGGTCTTTCGGGTTGCTGAGTTCGGGCACCAGCTCGATCTGGCGGCCTATCCCGAGTGCCGTGGCCTCGTCCAGTACATAGCGCAGGGCCGAATAGTCCTCTAGGGCAAATCCGACGGAGTCGAACAGGGTCACCTGGGTGTCATTTTCGCGGCCTGCTGCCTGGCCGTTCACGACTTGCCAGAACTCGGTGGTCGGTGAGTCGGCCGGCATCTGCTGGATCTCGCCTTCGATACGGCTTTGTGGCTCGTACTCAACAATCACTCGGGCGTTTTCGACGATGTTGCGGTGCAGCTCAGTCTTGCCTGGGCAGTCGCCACCGACAGCGTTGAGGTGCATGCCTGGCTCGATCATCTCCGGGGTGAGGATGGTGGCGTAGGCCTTGTCGGCGGTGACTGTGGTGATGATATCGGCGCCGCGAACGGCGTCGGCCACAGAGCTGGCCTGAATCAGTTTCAGTGCCGGGAAGGTGCTGAGGTTGGCGATCAGCTTGGCGGTCGCCTGCGGATCGAGGTCGTACAGACGGATCTCTTCGATGCCCAGCAGGGCATGGAATGCCAAGGCTTGAAATTCACTCTGCGAGCCGTTGCCGATCAGCGCCATGCTGCGGCTGCCCGGGCGCGCCAGGTAGCGTGCGGCCAGGGCCGAGGTTGCGGCGGTTCGCAGGGCGGTCGTCAGGGTCATCTCGCTCAGCAGTACCGGGGCGCCCGTATCGACATCGCCAAGCGCGCCAAACGCCATGACGGTGAGCATGCCGCGCTGGGTGTTCTTGGGGTGGCCATTGACGTACTTGAAGGCATACAGGTTCGCATCGGATACCGGCATCAATTCGATGACACCATCGGGCGAATGGTTGGCCAGGCGCGCGCACTTTTCAAAGTCGTGCCAGCGCAGGTAGTCCTGGCGGATGTACTCGGCCATCTCGCGCAGGCAGGTGCTCAAACCTTTACGAGTGACCAGGTGGCTCAGGTCGGTGACATCCAGATAACGGGTCATGCTGTTCTCCTTCTTATAATCAGTTTAGTTGCGCACGGGCAGGTGGACTTCGGCGAGCATGCAGCGGGCGCTGCCACCGCCAATGCGTTCGATGTTGTCGATGTTCACCACCACCGGGCGGCTGTGCTGTTCGACCTGTTCGCGTTGGTCGGGCTTCAGCGAAGCCCAGGCGCTACGCGACATCACCAGCAGCGGCTGGCCCTGCTTGTCGTGGACTTCGAGCATGTTGCCGGCGAAGCCTTCAAGCTGGTCGAAGTCCAGTGCCAGGATGTCTTTGCCGGTGTCGCGCAGGGAGCGCTCCAGTGCCTGCCGTTCGCTTGCATCGGGCAGGGCTTGCAGGCACACCACCGAGAGCTCAGTGCCAACGCTCATCATCACGTTGCTGTGGTAGATCGGCGCGTGGTGCCGGTCGACGGCATGGAACACGCAGAGGCGGTAATCAAGTTGCTCGGCGAACTGGCGCAGCGCTTCGCTGTGGGTGCGCCCGGAGTGGCAGGCGTAGCTGATCCGGTGCTCGCGGTCCAGCACCATGCTGCCGGTGCCTTCGAGGAACATGCTGTGCTGCTCCAGCGGGCTCAGGTCGATGGTGGTGTTAATCGCAAAGCGCTCTTCCAGAACGCGCAGTACACCTTTGTTGCGCTCCAGGCGGCGGTTCTGGCCTTCCATCGGATACAGCACCAGGCTGCCGTCCGCGTGGCTGCTCCACCAGTTGTTGGGGAAGATCGAGTCCGGGGTGTGAGGGGCAGGGGTGTCCTGCACGACCAGTACGTCTACGCCGTGCTGGCGCAGGGTGTCGACGTAGCCATCGAACTCTTCCAGCGCTTTCTGCTGTGCCTGTTCGGGGGCGAGAAAGGGTTGCTGAAAGCGGTTGTTGAAGGCCGTGTCCGGGTTGAAGGCGAACCGCGCCGGGCGGATCATCAAGACGGTATTGGTGGTTTGCATCGAGGCACGCATCCAGGGTTGGCTATGTGCCTATTGTCCGTGGGATGCCGTGTAAATCCCGGCTGAAGCCGGTGTGGCGCTCAGCCGGGAAAGCTGAATGCGGTCGTGATGCAGCGGAATCGGCTGTGATGGTGGTGGCGAGCGGGTTGGAAGGGCGATCAGGTTTTTCGGGCGCCAACAAAAACGGCACCTTCGCAGGTGCCGTTCTTTCAGTTGCCTGATGCCTTATTTGTGCAGCGTTTCTGCCGCATACAAGGTGTTCTCCAGCAGGCAGGCACGGGTCATCGGGCCTACACCGCCTGGAACCGGCGTGATCCAGCCTGCGCGTGGCAGGGCGGTTTCATAAACCACATCGCCGACCAGCTTGCCATCTTCCTGGCGGTTGATGCCGACGTCGATGACGATCGCGCCTTCCTTGATCCACTCACCCTTGACCAGGCCTGGCTTGCCGGCGGCAACCACTACCAGGTCGGCACGGCCGACGTGGCCTGCCAGGTCCTTGGTGAAGCGGTGGGTGACGGTCACGGTGCAGCCTGCCAGCAGCAACTCCATGGCCATTGGGCGGCCAACGATGTTCGAAGCCCCCACCACCACGGCATTCATGCCGTACAGGTCCTGACCGGTGCTCTGCAGCAGGGTCATGATGCCTTTCGGCGTGCAAGGGCGCAGCAGAGGAATGCGCTGAGCCAGGCGACCGACGTTATAAGGATGGAAACCATCGACGTCTTTGTCCGGGCGGATGCGCTCAAGCAGCAGCGATGCATCCAGGTGTGCCGGAAGCGGCAACTGCAACAGGATGCCATCGATGTTCGCGTCGTTATTAAGGCGATCGATCAGATCGGTCAGGGCTTGCTGCGTGGTATCGCTGGGCAGGTCAAAGGCCTGGGAGATAAAGCCGACCTCTTCGCAATCCTTGCGCTTGTGCGAAACATAGACTTGAGAGGCGGGGTCGTTGCCGACCAGGATCACTGCCAGGCCAGGAGTGCGCAGGCCTTGCTGGCGGCGCTCCGCGACACGTTGGGCGATCTGCTGGCGCAGGTTGGCGGCGATCGCCTTGCCGTCGATAAGTTGTGCAGTCATGACGCGTGATTAACCATCGAGAGGGAATAAAATGAGCGCGCATTCTCGCATGACACAGCCCTAGGGCAAAGGCGCTTGGTCTGGCAAATGCTCTAAGCCCTTAAATAAAATGAATTTTTTTCAAAAAAGAGTTGACGACCCTGCCACTCGTCTATAACATTCGTCGCACTTGTCGGGCAGAGCCTAGCACTGGTTAGCAAGGTCAGGCAGAATGAGCAGATTTTAAGCTCGTTTGGCGGGACTGAAAAGTTAGTTTGTAATCTTAAACGAAAGCAGATTAAATATGCGCCCGTAGCTCAGCTGGATAGAGCATCCGCCTTCTAAGCGGATGGTCGCAGGTTCGAGTCCTGCCGGGTGCGCCATTAAGGCAGCTTTGGCACAAGTGAAGCAGTAACGTAATATGGTGGGCGTAGCTCAGTTGGTAGAGCACAGGATTGTGACTCCTGTTGTCGTGGGTTCGATCCCCATCGTCCACCCCATATTCTAAAAGGCGCCCGATGAATAGTCCGGCGCCTTTGCTTTAAACGCTTTACGCGGACGTGGTGAAATTGGTAGACACACTGGATTTAGGTTCCAGCGGCGCAAGCTGTAAGAGTTCGAGTCTCTTCGTCCGCACCATCTTTAAAATCAAGGGGTTACGAGCTTAAGCAGTGCTCCCCCTTGAGCCGCTGGATTATCAGCGTGAACTAAACGTGAACTCGACGGTTCACGGCCCTGGTCCAAAACGCGGACCGCATCCATTACCCTGGCCGGCGCCAAGTGCGCATATCGCTCCGTCATCATGACGGTCGAGTGGCCCAATAGATCCCTGACTTCCGCCAGCGCAACGCCGGCACTGATCAAATGAGCTGCACACGTGTGGCGCAGATCGTGAATCGTGAAGTCATCAATCCCAGCTTTCTTGCATGCCTCGTTGAATCCCTTCCTTAAGCACACAACCCGCTCACCATTACCCCTAGCAAATACCCATGGTGTAGCAGGGCAATGCTGCGCTCGATACGCCATCATCTGCTTCAGCGCGTCGAGTGCCCCTTCATTCAGCGGGATGCTGCGCCGCTTGCCTGCCTTGGTGTGAACACCTTCCAGGTAGATCAGGCCGTTGGCGAAGTCCACGCGCCGCCACTCAAGCCCAAGCATTTCCTCTTTCCGACAACCGGTGTTCACGGCCAGTCGCACGAAGCTCTCAAGGATCACGCCGAACTTCTGTGACCTGGCGGCTCGGCAAAGGCTTTCGACCTCGGCCCTTGTCAGCCAGCGCACCCGGCCCTCTGGCTCCTTCATCTTGCGGCCTTTGACCGGGTTCGGCAGGCCCCACTCATACTCGACGTTACACCAGTTGATCGCCGCCGACAGCGCGGCCAACTCCCGGTTGATTGTCGCCGCCGATACCCCTTCAGCACTGCGTTTGTCCATGTACGCCCGGATATCCTTTCCGGCTAGGTCATTCATCACAACCCCTGTAAAATGGGGGCGCAATGCTTTTACCCTGTTGGTTGTGGTTTCGTAGCTGCGCTGGTGCTGGCTGGCGTTACGCAGATACGGAAGCATCACCTCATTGAAAGAGCGGGGCGGGTTCACGCCCCATTCTTTTTCCTTCCAGGCATCCGCCCGGGCCTGCTGCTCTAGTGCTTTTGCCGCCGCGAAATCGGCAGTGCCAGAAGAGCGTCTAACTCTTTTTCCATCTGATTGGGTGACAAAGATCCACCAATAGGGCGAATCGTCTCTTTTGTAGGGCATTCGGTTTCCTCCGAGATGCCGCCCGCGGCGCAAATACTAGCAGTGGCGGCTTCGTCGATCATCTGTTGCAGTTTTTCGGCATGCACCCTGACTCCGCGCTTCATCCAGCGGACGGTGGGGATGCGTCTTTCATTTGCCATCCGGTAGGCCGTGGCACGGCTGACGCCGAGCATGTCGGCCGCCTGTTCGACGGAAATCAGGGACATGAATGTCTCCACGCCGCACATGGCGGCAGAGGTGGTTATTCCCAGTCGTGACTGAGCTTTGGATTGATTGGTGGGGTGCACTGCAGCGTTGCGAGCTCGAGCAGGGTGAAGTGGCCGTCCATCCAGCCCGCCGTGTCGATGTGGTACACGTTCCCAAGCGCTACTGGCTGCCTCAGCGGTGTGTGCCCGACCACAAGGGCGCGCAGCCCATTGACTCCATTCGTTGCGCCATCCTGAATTCGCGTCCGTGACCACATGCAGCTGTTCTGCACCAGCTTCAGCCGCTTGGAGCTTTCCGGCGCCTCCAGTTCCCGGCGAAGCTCATCCCATGATTCAAATGGACAGTCGGCATGAACGATGCCAATCAGGCCTTCGGTTGTCTCGACCTCGATGGCAATTGGCAGCTCGCGAAACTGTACGGCGAACTCGCGCTGCTCATCCCAAGCCAGGCCAGCGAACCAGCTGCCGCCGTTGTAGACCCAGTTCTCTGTGTCGCAGGTGTCGAACCGGCAGACATAGTCGTCGTGGTTGCCGCGCACCGGGTGGAACCATGGCTTGGCCAGCCAGTCGAGCACGTCGCGGCACTCGGGCCCACGGTCTACCAGGTCGCCCACGCTGAACAGCCGGTCAACCGCCGGATCGAAGCCGGCTGCGTCCAAGGCGGTCTGCAGGCGGGTGAAGTGCCCGTGAATGTCGCCGACCGCGAAATCGCGGCCAGCCGTGTTCCTGGCGAAGCGCTTGATGCGCACCACCTCGATGTTTTCGAGCATCGGTGTCTCCACGCCGCCGGTGGCGGCAGGTTAGTGGTCAGTCGACCTGGTAGTAGATGTAGCAGTTGACGCCCTGGCTCTTTAGCGACTCGTGCATTGCCCGCACGCCGGCGCTGTGCCGGTTGCCGATCCCAGGCCACGGGGTATCAAGATGTATTCCCTGCTGGTGGTAGCGACTCTTCTTCTGCACGTAGCCAGGCAGGCTTGGCAGTTGGCTGGCGCGCAGCCCTGGAACTGGGATCACAACGCGGTCACAGTTGGCGCTCCCGCCATCGTTTTCGCAGGCGGTCGCAGCCGCCTTTCCGGCCTCAGCAGCGATCCGCACCTTCTCCGGCAAACTGGCCAGTTCTTCTTTCGTCATGGCAATAGCTCTCCATGCCCGCCTACCGGCAGGCTTGAGTTGTTGTAGGGGGAGGGGTTAGGCGCGGGCTTCGAACAGGTCGATCTGCGGTGCGGGGGTGTCGCGAATGGAGATAGCTTCGGCTATCCGCTGTTTCGCGGTACCGAAGTGCGCATCGTCCTGCTCGATCCCGATAAAGCGACGACCGAGCTGGACGCAGGCAACGCCAGTTGTGCCGCTGCCCATGGTGTTGTCGAGAACCACCTGGCCCGGGTTGGTGTAGGTGGAGATCAGAAAGCGCATCCACCCGACGGGCTTTTGGGTTGGGTGAAAGCTGCCGGACTGCTTATCGCTTGAGAAGAACTGCACTGATCGTGGGTACCGGTCGGTTGAATCGTACTCTGTGAGCGACAGGGCCTTGCCGTAGCACTCCGAGTTGACCGTCTTGCGCTTCGCCGTCCTGCGTTCGTGTCCGCTGGTCATCTGCGGGTTGTATGTCGGTTGTCGTCGGTAGAAGACCTGGGCGCTTTCGTGGGCTCGCAGCGGCTGCTTCTTGGCGTTTAGGAAGCCGGTGGCGTTCCCTTTCTCCCAGATCCATTCATAGCGGTAGTCGGCCGGGTTGCTGGCAACGACCATCGATGCGAACGGCTGAGCAGCGCAAAGCACAATGGCCGCTTCCGGCTTTGCGATCCTCAAGTACTGCTCCCACAGCGGCGCGAAAGGAATGATCACATCCCAGGCGCACTGCGTCGTGCCGTAGGGCAGGTCGGCCAGCACCAGGTCAACGCTGGCACTGGGTATCGACTTCATTACCTCCAGGCAGTCGCCATGGTGAAGGCTGATTTCTGTCATGGCCTCGGCCCCTTCCAAATCAGGTAGGCCATATAGGCGAGGGCGATCATGGCAACACTCCTGCAGGCACATCAAAGAACCCAAGACGCCCCTTGAGTGGAGTGAATGCCCAGGGCCTTGGATCGCACAGGACGAAACCCTTCTCGCCCATGTACCAAGGCGACTCGCTGGTATCGACGCTATCGGTCAG